>JAHOYZ010000035.1 GCA_019038695.1 Candidatus Zixiibacteriota bacterium | reverse complement strand
TGTGACTGTCGAAATTCAATTCTCGATAAGGCATTAGGTGTCTCCTTTGTGGGTCGTTGAAAACTCTAGGATACACCTTTTGTCTTTTACACACTTCTAAAGATATTACCCTTGCTTGGTGTGTCGTGGATGCCTATTGACAAACGACTATTGAGCCAGTAGATTTCTTTTCGAATGTAAAATAGTCGGCGGGCGTAATTCAGTGGTAGAATGCAAGCTTCCCAAGCTTGACGTCGGGAGTTCGAACCTCCTCGCCCGCTGTATTTTTATGGGTTGTACGAGATGAGAATTGTTGCCATAGATCGGTTATCACCACTGTTCGGACACATCGAGGTGGGAGACAAAGTAGTGGCTGTCAATGACCATGCTGTGTTCGATCCTATCGATTTTCAATTCCGTACCTCTGAGGAAGAAGTAACGATTCGATTTTCAGACCAGGATAATCTGGAATTGGAGTTCGAATTCGAGGATTTCGAAGCGTCCCAACTGGGACTAACCTTCGAACAACCGAAGGTCCGCACCTGCCAGTGTAATTGCATCTTCTGCTTTGTACATCAGCAGCCCAAAGGGATGCGGCGGTCGTTATATGTCAAGGACGAGGATTACCGGCTGTCTTTCACGCACGGTAACTTCGTTACTTTGGCCAATACGAGCGATAAGGAACTTAAACGGATAGCAGCCCAGCGTCTGTCCCCACTATATGTATCGGTACACACAACAGATGATGACCTGCGGCGTCGGATGCTGCGCAACCGTAAACTGGAACCGATTCTTTCGCGCCTGAAGTTTCTCGCTGAAAACAACATCACTCTGCATACACAAGTTGTCCTTTGCCCCGGCATCAATGATGGTGATAATCTGGAGGAGACAATTGTCGATCTGGCGAATCTTCATCCGGGCGTCTCGTCCCTGGCGGTGGTCCCGGTCGGCCTGACGAAGTATCGTGAGCGACTATCGCCGTTGGACCGTTATACGCCGCAACTGGCCGAGAAGGTTTTGGCGCAGGTAGACGATTTTCAAAGGTCTTTTCTGGATCGACTGGGAACGCGCTTTATCTGGGCGGCAGATGAATTTTATGTGCTGGCAGATCGGTCTTTCCCCAGACGATGTGAATATGAGGAGATGCCTCAGTTTGAGAACGGTGTTGGAATGGTTCGAGAGGCAATAACGATGTTTAATCGTCGCCGAGCGCAACTTAAGAATGTGAAATCCAGAAAGAGCGTCACATTCATGACGGGCCGATCAGCGATTTCCTCTCTTGTGTCACATGTACACAAGTATGTGAGGGAAGAAGTAGGTCTGGCTCTCGATATACTTCCAGTGGATAATCGATTCTGGGGCAAGGGTGTTACCGTATCCGGGCTATTGACAGGTCAGGATTTGTTGCGTGAAGCAAAAGCTGTTCAGAAGAAGTGTGACACAATTGTCTTGCCGCCGAATTGTCTTAATGAAGATGACCTTTTCCTCGACGATCTTACCCTGAGGCAGTTTCGCGAGTGTCTGGACCGACCGGTGCTGGTGGGACAGTACGATATCGCCGCCACCGTCAAGGAGGCTTTTTCATGAGTATGCCGATCGTCGCGATTGTAGGCCGACCCAATGTAGGCAAGTCGTCGTTATTTAACAGACTTCTGCAGAAGAGACTTGCGGTCGTCCATGAACAGCCGGGGGTCACGCGGGATCGTAACTATGCCGTCTGTGACTGGAACGGAATCAACTTTCGACTGGTTGACACTGGTGGAATGGTTCCCAATGCCGAGGCGGAGATGGATCGCTCGATATTCGATCAGGCTGAGTTTGCTTTGAATGAGGCCGATCTGATTATGTTCATGGTGGATGTTAAGACCGGGGTCGATGCGGCTGATCGGACTCTCGCCAACAGCCTGACCAGATCGGACAGAAACTGCATTTTGGTGGCTAACAAGGTCGATAGCGATTGGGACGAGGCGGAGATCTACGATTTCATGGCCCTTGGGATGGGGGAGCCTGTGCCTGTTTCGGCCACTGTGGGACGCGGTATCGGTGATCTTCTGGACATTGTCGTGAGCAAATTATCGACCGAGGATAGGATCGGGACGGAACAAGGGGAAGCTATCCGTGTGGCAGTTGTGGGACGGCCGAATGTTGGCAAGTCATCGTTTATTAACAAGCTCATCGGCCAGGAAAGACTCATTGTCACACCGATAGCGGGAACTACGCGCGATGCTGTTGATACACCGTTCGAGTATGATGGACAAGAGTATATTCTGGTGGACACGGCTGGTCTCAGACGGAGTTACAAGGTTCAGGAAAACATAGAGTTCTACACCACGTTACGAACCAGTCGAGCGATTGAAAACTGCGATGTGGCCATCGTTCTCATTGACGCTCAGGACAAAGTCACATCACAGGATCAGAGAGTGCTTGAGGAGGTTGTCTCCGCACGCCGACCAGCAATCCTGGCGGTTAACAAGTGGGACCTTATTGAGAAGGATTCCCGAACGGCCGATGAATTCACCGTCGCCATCAAAGATACACTTGCGAAGTACGCCTATCTACCGTTGGTATATATCTCAGCGCTTTCAGGCCAGCGTGTTCCCCGGGTGTTGTCTCTTGCCTCCGACACTCACCGCGAGAATCTGAAACGCGTTCCGACATCGGAACTCAATGTTTTTCTGCAGAAGATTGTCGGTCGTCAGCATCCGCCAGCTCGTCGCGGGAAATACATCAAGTTTAACTACATCACGCAATCCGAAGTGGCACCGCCGACTTTTATTATCTTCACTAACCAGCCCAAACTGATCGAAAAAGCATACATCAGGTATATTGCCAATCAGATACGCGCCGAATTTGGTTTTGAGGGTGTGTCGTTCCGACTCAAGTTCCTTCGCAAATAATTCCAACAGTTTAGAGTATATTTTCAAGCCACAGATGCGGTTGCGCCGACACAGTGGTGTGTGATAGCGTGTTAATTATTAGTGCTCGCTGACGATAACAGGGACGTATGTCTTATTCGTCAATAGTTAAGCGCGAGCTCGATTTGACGCCCGATGAACTCGAAGCAAAGCTTGCATCTAAGAAGGCCGAGCTAAGAGACCTGGCGACAATGGGAGCGGTGATCACGTCGATCCACGAGATAAATTCCGTTCTGTCGGTTGTCATGGATATGGCTATCAGATTAGCTGATGGCGAAGTCGGATTGATCATGCTGGAGGAGGAGGACAAACTTGTCCTGAAGATTTCCTGGGGTGTCCAGGAGAGTTTCGTGCGATCGCTCGTTTATCGTAACAACACTGATCTTCCAACCTACTGTTATCAGAATCGCGAGACAGTCATACTAAACGATCTGGGGGTCAGGGATGAAGGAGGTATTGCCATTGATTCCATCATCTGCCTTCCCATTCAAACTGCAGATCATTGTCATGGCGTGATGTTAATGATCAACAAGGCTAATGGCGGGGGATTTGACGACGAGAATCGGGAAAGCCTCGAAATGCTTCTAAACTTCGTGGCGGTTGCTATCGACAATTCACTCCTGCTGGAGGAACAGCTGGGTAGACAGAAGATCGAGCAAGAAATGACAATTGCTCGCGAGATTCAGGGGACAATCCTACCACACGATATTGCCGAAATCCCAGGTTGTGAGATAGGCGCTGTATATTTTCCGGCGCGGGAAGTTGGCGGCGATTTTTACCAGACTCATCAAATCGATGAAAAGAGATTCCTGGTAATACTTGGCGATGTTTCGAATAAGGGAGTACCTGCGGCGCTGGTGATGGCGGCCGCGGCGGGAATCATGAAATCAATCGTGACCGAACGCCCGTCGATTTCAATCAGCGGCCTGGCCATGCGGCTCAATGATTTGCTGGTGGAAGAGATTATCAAGGAACGAGAGATGTTCATCACGATGTTTTTCGCCAAGTTTGATTTGGAAGATATGAAGATCACATATTGCAATGGTGGACACCTTCCCGGTCTGTTTTGGAGTAATGATGAGCAGAAGATCGTCGAACTTTCCGAGGGAGGGCCGATTGTAGGCCAGTTTGGTGGGGTAACATTTAAGGAAGGTAGTCGGTCTATTGCGTCAGGTGACAGGCTTTTTCTTTTCACCGATGGTCTGACTGAAGCGGAAGATGCCGAGGGACGTATGTTTGGTCGGGAGCGAGCAGAGCAGGTATTTTCAGCTGAAGTAGGCCTTGAACCAGCCGAATTTTGCATGAAGGTGAAAGAGTGGGTAGATCGTTTCAATGTGGGATCATCGGAAGACTCGCACGATGATTTCACAATTCTCCAGGTGAAGGTGGAATAGAATGGCGCGATACTGCTATACATACAGTTCAATCGCCGAGTCAGAGGAGCAAATGCTTAACCAACTGGAGGCAACTCTGGCCAAACACCAGATCAGCAGAGATGTTGGCAACGCTGTCATGCAGACAACCTCTGAAGCGTTTATTAACGCTCTGATTCATGGCAACAGACTGGATCCCAACAAGATAATCACAATCGAAATTGAGATAAACACAACCCAAATCAAAATTAGTGTAACCGATCAGGGAGAGGGAGGCACTGGCTTCTCGCGCAGTCGCGTGGCACCAGACCCGATGGCGGAAAGTGGTCGGGGTATTGGCCTTATGGAGCACTTTGCTAACAATATTAAATTTCACTGCACGAAGACAGGGGGACTTAAGGTATCGGCTACATTCGACCGACAAGAAGATTACAGTAAGATTTTACAAAACTAAGTATATGTGGAGGATGTCATGGATACTACTATGAAAGAAGAGGGTGGGATCATCATCCTGAGTCTTGAGGGGCGCCTTGACCTTGCCAGCGGAACTGCTCTGAAGGAAGAGATCAAGAGTTGCTTCGGACAGAACAAGACCTCGATTCACCTCAATCTCAAAGGGGTGGAGTTCATTAACAGTTCCGGATTGGGTTCGCTGGTTTCAATAATGAAAGAAAGTCGGCTTATTAAGGGGCGTCTGACCCTGTCTAATCTGGCCAGCTATGTCCAGGAGATTTTCGACATCACTCAGTTATCTCACATTTTCGAAATATTTGCTACTGAAGAAGAAGCCCTGAATTCCTACAGTACAGTTTCGGCCAGCTGAGGACATTCACTATTAGGGGAGCATGATTCATGACAAATGGATTCGATAAAATAGTGGAGTTGTTGGCTCAGTTGCAGTCGCCGGATTTCTTTGAACGCGAGGATGCCGTCAAGAAACTGGGTGAGCACGATCAGGACGAGGCCATTGCTGGCCTGGTGACCGCCCTTGATGATCCTGATATGGGGATACGCGAGTTGGCAGCCGACATGTTGGTCCAGACGAAGAGCCAAACAGGAGCCCATCTCTTGATACGCTTCCTGGGCCATGAAGACATTGGTACCCGCAATCTGGCCTCTGAGATACTGATCAAGATAGGCCAACCGGCAGTGCAGCCCCTTATCGACAACCTGGCCGACGATGACTATGACATTAGAAAGTTCATAGTTGATATCCTCGGCCTGATCAAGGATGAAACTGCGGTTGACGCTCTTTGTAAGTCTCTCTGGGATGATAATTCTAATGTTGTTGTTTCAGCCACTGAGGCCTTGGGAGAAGTTGGATCACCGAAGTGTATCCCGGAGTTGATAAAAGTCTACGAGCGGGTTGAGGATGCCAGGCTCCAGGCCGTTGAGGCCATGGGGAAGATCGGTGACCCTGGTACTCTGGACACACTCTTTGGCTATCTTGAGACCGATGATCCGATGATCAAATATGCTTCGATTGAAGCCATTGGTTTCACCGGTATGTTGGGGTCAATCGAAAAGCTTGTACCCATTCTTGACGATAACGACACGACTATTGCTGAGGTAGCACTGATGGCGATCATCAATATTAGTGCTGCCAACAACGGACGACTGGACTACGACCTGCCTCTCGATCGTTTTGTCGAGCACCTATTTGATGGTGTCAAGCGCAAGGACAAGCGGATTACCGACTTCATTCTTGCTCGTCTTTCTTGCTGGTATGGCAAGAACGTCGTTGAGTCCATAGTGGACGTCCTTGACTCAGTGGACGAGGAAAACTCGTGTCGCTTCATTGAAGCTCTCGGGCAGGCTGGAGCTTCAGCTTCCAGCGTTCTTCTCCAGAAATTTCCGAAAGCAACACCGCAAGCCAAAGTGATCATCCTTGACATTCTTAAGCAATACGCTGACGAGAATATCGCGGCCAGTTTGATCAAGTATGCCGACGATGAGGCCCCCGAAGTCCGGGCCAGGATTGCAGGTGTCATGGGTGGCTCCGGCAGCGACAAAGTTCTGCCGACGTTGAAAAAAATGGCACGTGATGAAGTGGGACATGTTCGTTCGGCCGCCTTCAGGTCTGCAGGTTGGCTCTGTAGTGAACAAGATGTCGACTTTCTTCTGACCGGACTCGACGATCCCTATCCGGATGTTCGTGAGGCCGCTGTAGGTGCTCTTATTATAGTAGGTGGAACCAAGGTTGTAGCCAAGCTTACTGCCGATCTCTACCACGAGGACATTGAACGGCAGCGCCTGGCTGTTATTTCACTGGGAATGATCGGTGAAGCCGAGGTAGTGGAACCGCTGCTGAAGGCCGCCAGTCATCCCGAGGCCAGTGTTCGACGTTCGGCCATCTGTGCTCTTACAAAGATAGGTCACGACGTTGATACCGACCTGCTACTACAGGCTCTTAACGACGAGAATAGCGGTGTGCGCAAGGCTGCGGTATCAGCCTTGATAGCCCTCAAAGGAGAGTCTGCTGTCGACAATATTCGATTCCTGCTGGATGATGGCGATGTCTGGGTTAGGTATCACACGATAATCACTATTGCAGGAACAGGTCAAAGCCAGTTTGGTGAATATCTGCGCCCGTACCTGCGTGACGATCAGGATATCATCAAGATTGCAACCACAAAGGCGTTGGCACAACTGGGTTGCCGCGAGGCACTTTCTGATATCCGCGAGCTTGATGGCGAGAAGAATGAGGATCTCATTTCGGCCGTCCGGGAAGCCGTCTCATCATTAGAAGGAGTTAGCTGATGCCAGAGGGATCAATTCTAATAGTCGATGATGAGCTACTGATTCGAGATCTCCTTTACGATTTTTTCGTGAGTCAGGGGTGGCAGACATCGGTGGCCGAAAATGGCCAGAAGGCACTCGAAATTCTAGGTAATCGAAAAGTCGATCTGGTGCTGACTGATCTTCGGATGCCGGATATGGATGGATTGGCGCTCACTTCCGAGATGCGCTCGTCCTTTCCGGATATCCCGGTGATCATAATGACAGCGTATCCGTCGGTTGATTCAGCGGTAGAAGCGCTTCGGAGTCGGGTTGCGGACTATGTAACGAAGCCGTTCAATATCAATCGGTTATATAAAACGATTAAGGCGCAACTTGAGGGCTCAAAGGGAGCAGTTAACGAATCGTGATGTTCGACCCTACGAGCGCTCGATTTTGGCTGCACGGCAAATAAGGATCACTGATGCTGGATAATACGACCGAAGAACTGAAGATGACGGATGAAGAGTTCGAGCTGATTCGCGACTTTATTCACGAAAAAAGTGGTATGTTCTTCGCCTCAAACAAGATGTATCTGGTCAAGAATCGATTGGATAGGCGTATGGCTGAGCTTTCATTCAAGACCTACAAGGACTACTTCTACCACGTTAAATATGACACCTCAATGAAAGAATTCCATCACCTTATGGATCTCATGACTACTAATGAGACCAGTTTTTTCCGCAACGAACCGCAGTTGCGCTGCTTTGCCGAAGAAGTGCTGCCGTCGATTATCAAGGAGAAAACGGAGGAGGGTAGACCAAAGGTCATCAAGATCTGGTCGGCGGGATGTTCTACCGGCGAAGAGCCCTACACTCTGGGAATGATTTGCATGGAACAACTTGCGGCCAAACCAGGGTGGAAGGTGGAGATTATAGCCAATGATATCTCCGAAGAAGTGCTCCAGAAGGCACGCCGGGGAGAATATAGTGGGATCACTTTGCGTAATGTGCAGCCCCAGCAACTGACCAAATACTTCGACAAAATTGACGATCTCTATCGGGTGAAACCTGAGATCAAGGCCATGGTTAAATTTTCATTCGTCAATCTCAGCGAATCACGTATGATCTCGCTCAATTCCAATTGTGATACGATCTTTTGTCGGAACGTTATGATCTATTTCTCCGACGAAGTGAAGCGACAGATTGTACGTGGTTTTTACAATAGCCTGAGGCCCGGTGGTAACTTTTTCATAGGCCACTCGGAGACTCTCCACGGCATCTCCAAATCATTCAAGCTGGTATATTTGAAGAACGCGTTGGTTTATCGGAAGGAGGCGGTCGGTGTTACTACAACCAAGCCGTCCACCGGGGCCGGACTTACTGCTAAGCGGCTGCCGACGACATCCAAAATATCCAGCATGGGGGCAACTAGTGGTGCGTCAAAGGCGATAGATCTTCTCCGCAAGATTAAGCCGATGACGGTTAAGAAGTGACGAACGATTACTGAGATAGGATAAGCTAAATGGCACAGACAATCCTTGTTGTTGATGATTCTACGACTGTTGTGAAGTTCGTCTCGTTCTCTCTGAAGAACAAGGGCTACAATGTCCTGACGGCAGGCGACGGTATGGAGGCAATTGAGACAATATCAGGGGCTCAAGAAGAGATCGCGTTGGTTATAACTGATCTCAATATGCCCAATCTGGACGGGTATAGTCTCATCCACACATTAAGGGAGAGCGAGGAGCACGCCCAGACACCGATAATAATACTCTCGTCTGAAGACTCGGAAGAGGACCGTGTGCGTGGTTTGGAGGTAGGTGCAAGTTCGTACTTGGTCAAACCATTCAAGTCATCTCTGTTACTGGACGAAGTATCCAAGCATTTGAAATGAACATCAAGCAAATAAACATGCGGAGGTAACGTGGCAGATCTGAAAATCCTCGCAGTCGATGACAGTCCGACCATGCGCCGCATCATCATCAATACGCTCAAAAGAGCGGGCTATGCTGATGTGGTGGAGGCTGGCGACGGTAAAGATGCCCTTGCAAAACTGAAAGTTGAAGACGTAAACTTCATCATCACGGACTGGAATATGCCCGAGATGGACGGCCTGACCTTTGTCACAACCGTGAGGGGTATGGATAAGTATAAGACTCTGCCGATCCTGATGGTTACGACCCGGTCGGTTAAGGATGACATCGTCGAAGCGCTCAAAGCTGGCGTCAACAACTATATCGTAAAACCATTCACCCCGGACACGCTCAAAGAAAAAATTGAGCAGGTTCTTAAAGCCTGAGTGAAGGCAACAAGGAGGCACTAATGGCTATCAGTGAAAAACTATATCAGAAGATGCAGTCTGAAGTTGTCGCACTTGCGTCTTCAATCACCGAAGTTGTTGACAAGTTCCGGCAGCTACAGAATCCGTTGGCAGAATCCAGGGAGACCGTTCCCCGGGCGACTGAACAGCTCGACAAGATCAGCGAACAGACAGAAGCAGCTGCTCATCAGATGCTCGATAAGGTTGAAGGTATTTCCCAGCGAGAGGAAGAGGTGATTCAGGGTCTGAAGGCCATCAAGGTGAAAGTGGTAGACGGCGATCTAGGCGACTTTGCTCCATCTGTGGATGCTTTGATCAAGAAGGTTCAGACGAACTACGAGGATGCCTTTCTGATTATGGATGCGCTTCAGTTTCAGGATATCACAGCTCAGCAAATGAATCATGCGGCAAGTTTACTTGAGAGCCTTGAGACTCGTTTGAACTCAATCGTCAGTGTCATTCAAGGTTCCAATGATGTGGCTGAAGCGACAGTCGAACATAAGGAACGAGTGTTTGATCCGAATGCTGAGTTTACCAACACTAAGACAACCCAGGCGGACATAGACTCGCTCTTCTCCGGCAAGTAACGATACTCCGAATATAAACGAGGCTAAACAATGTCCGACGCTTTTGAATTGGACCAGGATGAGATGAAGGAAATCATTGATGATTTCCTGGTTGAAGCAGACGAACTCATCGCATCACTGGACACGAACCTCGTCAAGCTCGAGACTACTCCCGACGACCTTGATTTGCTCAACGAGATATTCCGGGCAGCACACACGATAAAAGGAACATCCAGTTTCCTTGGGTTTGAGCAGGTTACTTCACTGACCCACAAGATGGAAGATATTCTTAATAAGCTTCGTAAGTCCGAGATGGTCGTTACTCCGGAAGTAATGGACATCCTGCTCGAATCGCTCGATATATTGAAGGTGCTCCTTGAAAACGTTCGCGAAGGCAACAGCGAAGAACTTGATCTTACCGATGTTACTAAGCGTCTGATCGTAATAATGGAGGGTGGCACTGACGGCAACGCTGATTCGTTGACAATGAGTCCCGAAGATGCAGCTCCCGATGCGCCCACCTTCGAAATACCTGAGGAATCCACAACCGCTGAAGCTGTTGCCCCGCCAAACTTCGACACGGAGCCGGCGTTTGTAGCAGAAACACAGGAAGCGGTAGCAGTTTTGGAGGTGCCAACCAAGTCGGCCCCTTCAGCACCGGCCAAGAGCTCCGGTAAACCCTCTCCTTCTAAACCGTCCCGGAAGTCAGGCGATCAGACGATTCGAGTTGATGTCGGGCGAGTGGATACGCTGATGAATATGATGGGTGAACTGGTACTGGGTCGCAATAGCATGCAACAGTCCCTCGGGATACTGAACCGGGATCATGAGGGAGACCAAAATTTTGAGGGTATCAACAATGCGGCGACCGCGATCAACTTCATTACGACTGAATTGCAAATGGCCGTGATGAAGATGCGTATGCAACCCATTGGCAAAGTGTTTGGTCGTTTTCCGCGTTTGGTGCGAGATCTCTCCCGCGATTCCGGCAAGCAAATCGAACTGAAGATATCCGGCGAAAGTACTGAACTCGATCGCAGTGTGATTGAAGAGATTGGCGACCCACTGGTTCATATTATTCGCAATTCCTGTGACCATGGCCTCGAATCTGCCGAGGATCGTGTCGCGGCCGGAAAACCGGCCAAAGGATCGGTACATCTTGAGGCCTGCCAGGAAGGGTCTCATATCATTATCAAGATTACCGATGACGGTCGTGGGTTTGCTCTGCAGGCAATCAAGGACAAAGCTATCGAACGCGGATTGACTACTGAGGACGCTCTGGCCAGGATGTCTGAGCGTGAAATTGTCAGGTATGTTTTCGAGGCAGGTTTCTCAACGGCCAAAGTGGTGACTGATGTTTCCGGTCGGGGCGTGGGAATGGATGTCGTGCGTTCCAATATCGAGAAACTAAATGGATTGATCGAGCTTGATACGAAGGAGGGCAAGGGTTCTTCGATTACGATCAAGCTGCCGCTAACACTGGCTATCATTCAGGGCCTGTTGGTGGAGAGTGATGACGAAGTATTCATCCTGCCGTTGGCGTCGGTGTTGGAGACAGTTAAGACCGAGCAGGCCGAAGTGTTCTACATTAACAAACGGCCCGTTCTGCGGCTGCGAGACGAGATCATACCGATCATCAATTTGGCCGAGATCCTCCGCGCCAATTCCCACGGGTTCATTATGACAGAGAAACCGTACATTGTCATTGTGGGCTTGGCTGAGAAGAAACTCGGAATCATAGTAGATCGTTTCCTGGGTCAGGAAGAGGTGGTCATCAAGTCGTTGGGCAACTACCTCGGGGCAACAGAGGGAGTGGCAGGTGCGACGATCCTTGGCGACGGACGCATTCGGCTCATTGTAGATATTGCCGGGATGTTCAGCGTGGCCAGAAAGATAAGCTAATTAAGCGGGTTTCGATGACAGTTAAATTACAACAGATTCGCATCCTCGTCGTAGATGACTCCGCCTTTATGCGCAAAGCGATCTCTATGATGTTGGAGTCCGACCCCGCGATCAAGGTCGTCGGCACTGCTCGAGATGGTGAAGAGGGTATCCAGAAAGTCCGTCATCTCAAGCCGGATTTGGTCACCATGGATATTGAGATGCCGCGCATGGATGGTCTGACCGCTCTCCGTGAAATCATGGCTAAGCATCCCGTCCCGGTGATGATGATTTCATCACTGACCACCGATGGCGCTCGGGCTACACTTGACGCCCTCGAAATGGGGGCGGTCGATTTTATTCCCAAGGAACTTTCCTACGTCAGTCTTGATATTGTCAAGATCAGGGAAGAACTGGTGGCCAAGATCAAGAATATTGTCAAGCGCAAATCGCTGCTGATGGCTCGCTTCCGAGGAACCCGATCAGCCGGGCGCATGAAAACGTCGCCGGGCAGGAGTGGAGTTCCCAGAAAATCTGTCTCGGTTGTCAAAACTATACGAAAGCGTAACCATCAGGTAGGTATAATAGCAATTGGTTCCTCTACAGGTGGACCGCCAGCTCTGGCTGAAGTCATTCCTCGGTTGCCACGCAATCTTCCGGCCGGAATCGTGATTGCGCAACACATGCCGCCCAAGTTTACGAAATCATTAGCGGAGCGTCTTAATGGGCTTTCAGAATTGCACGTCAAAGAAGCTGCTGACGGCGATCCGGTGGAAGCTGGTACAGTGCTTATAGCCCCGGGCGGTCAACAAATGACCGTGAACAAAGCTGGTGCCAAGGCTTACGTTAGAGTCTCATCAGAACCTTCGGATACATTATACAAGCCGTGCGTCGATGTCATGCTGGACTCAGTGGCGGCGTCTTATCACCGCGCTATCCTTGGCGTGATTCTAACCGGTATGGGCAGCAATGGTGTTACTGGACTGCGTAAAGTGAAATCAGGCGGTGGTGTCATCATCGCTCAGGATGAACCAACCTGTATTGTCTACGGAATGCCCCGCGCGGCTGCCGAGGCTGGTGTTTGCGATCATATTGTACCGATTGAGCAGGTCGCGCAGGAAATCGTATCCTACTTCTAATCCAAGTTTTTGTTGAAAACAACTCCTCGCTCTCTATTGTTTTTATTTATGGTGAATGGGTTATGTTATGGATGACGAACGGAGTGCGGTTCTGAAGGAATCGAGTACGGCCAACGAAGTTTCACGCTTTACCGAGTCCTACGCATCGTTTACTCGAGTGATCAATACCCTCCAGCGCAAGTATATTGAGCTGGAAGAGGGATTTTCGGCACAGAACCAGGAACTTGCGGAGGCCAATACTCTACTTGTCGAGTTGACTGAACGTAATCTTCAGGCTACCGAGTTCCTCAACGGGATACTTCACTCAATCTCGGCCGGGGTCGTAGCGGTGGACCGAGACGGCCGCATTACCCACTTCAATCTGGCAGCGGAGCGTATTCTTGGTTTGAAGGCAGAGGATGTTCGAGGGAGTCTCTACCGGGATATGATCCCTCCTGGAACCCCGTCCGAGGCGAACGCATTGCGAACTTCGCAGCGTGCTCAACCGGTCGAGTCTACCGAGCGACAAATAGAGCTGACCAACGGCATCCGACGCTTCTTGTCGGTATCAACGGCGGTAATGCGCGACAATGAAGGGCAACCAGCGGGGGCGGTGGAAGTCTTTCAGGATATGACCAAGATGAAGAAGATGGAGCAGGAATTTGCGCGTCTTAACACCCTGGCTGCAATGGGGGAGATGGCAGCAACTATTGCGCACGAAGTGCGTAATCCACTTTCTGGAATTGGTGGCTTCGCGGCGTTGTTGACCCAGGACCTTGATAAATCCGATCCTCGGTTCCGATTGGCAGACAACATCCGTCGGGGCGTTGAAACGCTTAATCACACTGTTACAACCTTGTTGGACTATGCCCGGTCGGAGAAAACCAATCAGACCGAAGTAGTTCTGCGGGATTACCTTATTTCCACGATTCGGCAGTTTGGACAGGATAATCCGACGGTGTCTCAAGACGTTGATATTGTGCTTGGTGATATTCTGGCGGAAGTAGACGAGCCGATAGAGGTGAGTATCGATCCCATCCTGATGAAGCAGGTTTTTCGCAATCTTTTTGCCAACGCGATCGAGTCTTTTTCAGGCAACGGTTGTATTGAGATCAATGTTGAATATCTCCTTCAGGATGAAGGAGTGCGGCAATGGGGGGAGAAGCTGTTATTAGAGTCGGATGAAGGCGTTGTTGTGATCAATATTGCCGACGATGGCCCGGGGATTGAGAAAGACAATTTGGAGAAGATATTTGCACCATTTTTCACTACGCGAATGGATGGGAATGGACTTGGGCTGGCAATGGTCTGGAAGATAATGAAGGCGCACGGAGGAAATATTGTGGCAGAGAACCGGGACAGCGGAGGGGCTGTCTTTCGGTTGCTGCTACCTTTCAGGACGAATACTGATAACATGGAGCACAGAGCATGAAATTTTCGGTTCTGGTTGTTGATGATGATGTCCTCGTAAATGAGTTGATGGAGGAGACAATTCGTCGGACCGGTCACTATTGCAAGGCCGTGTTCTCCGGTGAAGAGGCAATGGCTGCATTCAATGATCGAACTTACGATATTGTTCTGACCGATCTGAAGATGAAAGCCATGGATGGGATAGAAGTGCTTGAGCGGATCAAGAAGGTCAGTCCGGAATCGGTGGTTGTGATTATGACTGCCTATGGCACTATTGATACTGCTGTCAGGGCCATCAAGAGTGGTGCATACGATTTCCTTATCAAGCCGGTGCTTCCGGAGACGGTGGCTCATGTATTGTCACGGATCACCGAGGTGCTGAGTCTGCGTTCCGAGAACCAGACCATGCGTCAGGACCTGGAACACAAATTTCAGAATATCATTGGCAAGTCCAGCGCTATGAGAGACATATTTGATTTGATTCGGTCAGTCGCCTCGGCCCGCTCAACCATCATGATTTCCGGCGACTCGGGTACAGGCAAGGAGATGGTGGCACGCGCCATTCACTATTCTTCCGACCGCAAAGATAAGCCGTTCGTTACGCTCAACTGTGCCGCTTTGCCTGAGAACCTTGTCGAGACTGAACTGTTTGGTCATGAGAAGGGCGCTTTCACTGATGCCAAACGAACCCACCGAGGTCGTTTTGAACTGGCCGATGGCGGAACCCTTCTCCTTGATGAAATATCGGAGATGCCCTTTAACCTGCAATCTAAATTGCTGCGCGTTATTCAGGAGCGTGAGTTTGAACGAGTGGGTTCGACCACGCCAATATCTGTAGATGTGCGACTTATTGCTACCTCGAATCGTGATCTGAAAAGACACATTGCCGATGGCAAGTTCCGTGAAGACCTTTTCTATCGCCTGAATGTGATTCCCATTCATCTTGCTCCGCTCGAGGAACGCCGCGAGGACATTAACCTCTTGGTGGATCACTTCATCGGAAAGTACAATCGGGAAAACGGGCGTTCGGTGAAGGGGGTTGATAAGTCCGCGTTGGCTTTATTGATGAGTTACCACTGGCCGGGAAATGTGAGAGAGCTGGAGAATCTGGTCGAGCGGGCGGTTGTGACGGGTCAATCAGATATTCTGACAAGTGATGATTTTCCTACCGAACTTGCTCTGGGAAGAGTGGCCGATGACTTACCTCAGTTGAAGGTTCCCATGAGGTTGGAGGAGGGATCCAAGTATCTTATCCTGAAAACCCTCGAGAAGTTCAATGGCAACAAAACCCAAGCAGCCGAAGCGTTGGGTGTGTCATCGCGGACAATTCGCAATAAGCTGGTCGAATACGGACTGGCCGGCAAAAGATAGCTGACTAAGTATTGCTGTGGCGCGTCGGGTCAAGGTTCCCGGCGTGCGATCGCTGACATACAGAATCACAAGCCATCGCATTCGTTTTCTAACCTCCCCGGTTAAATTATAGCTTTATTAATTATGCCATAAGAGTTGCTTCACATTTCCACCATCCTGCCGATACAAACAGCATGCGAAACTTAGCGCGTAATTGGAATGCGAGCTTGACTCTTAAATAGGTGGTGCCGAAGCATATGGATTTTGCGACATTACTTGGACTGGCTGTTGCTGTTGGCGCGGTGGGAGGTTCCTTTCTTCTCGAAGGGGGCCGGTTGGAGACGGTCTTCCTCACCGCACCCTTGCTGATCGTTGTCGGTGGCACGCTCGGTGCAACGACTATCACTACTTCGTTTGATACTGTTCGTCGGATTCCTCATTACATCAAAGTGGCCGCATTTAATCGATCCCTGGTTCTTACGGATACGATTGACCGGTTGGTGCGATTGGCGGAAAAGGCACGACGAGAAGGTATCCTCGGATTGGAGGCGGACCTGAAGACTATCCAGCATCCGTTCTTCAGGAAGGCGATTCGGCTGGTGATCGATGGAACCGATTTCGATTCACTGCGGGATATCCTTGACACGGAGATTGTCCAGATTGAGGAACGTCACAAGCGAGGTATTAATTTCTTTAAAAAAGCAGGTGGCTTCGCGCCTACAATGGGTATTCTCGGTACCGTGCTGGGACTGGTTCACACGCTTGGTTCAACTTCCGATGCCTCAAAAATGGCCAGCCACATAGCAGCCGCATTTATTGCCACTCTCTGGGGTGTTGGCCTTGCCAATCTCTTTTTCTTACCGTTGTCGGACAAACTTCGGATGCGCCACGAAGAAGAAATGACGCACCTGGAACTTATTACCGAAGGTGTTCTGGCTCTGCAGGGCGGCGACAACCCCCGCAATATCAGAACCAGACTGCTATCCTTCATTGCTCCGACCCATCGTTTCCACGAGGAATAGCAGATGCGCCGAAGTCGAAGGACAAACAAGACCGACGAAAATGATGAACACATTGAGCGTTGGCTACTAACTTACGCCGATCTGATCACGTTGTTGCTGGCGTTTTTTGTGGTCATGTATTCCATGTCGCAGATCGACGCCAAGAGATTCGGCGAAATGTCCGAAGCCCTGCATGGCATACTAAAGGGGGGCGATGGTATTCTTCGAGAAGTTGATCCTGACATTGCCACTCCCGGTCACGGGTTGCTCAAGCTGGGTAATCTACGCATGTTGCAAGAAAACGTGGAAAAGAAGGTCAGCGACAGCAATAAGCTCGAGGATGTTCAGATGGAATTAACTGAACGGGGGCTCGTAGTGCACATAGTGGAACGAGCTTTGTTTGCTGAAGGGTCGGCTGATTTGCAGTTGGGCGCGACCGGTGTACTGGACCTGATCTACTCCGAAATCGCCGATATTCCGAATCATATTCGAATCGAAGGGCATACCGATGATCGTTCCATAACTTCGTCCCGGTATCCATCAAACTGGGAACTGTCATCTGATCGTGCTACCCAGGTTGTACGCTATTTTGTTGAAGACCACGGGTGCTCGCCAGACCGCATTTCGGCGTTGGGTTATGGAAAGTACCGTCCGATTCGACCCAATAATTCGATCGAAAACCGGGCGCTTAATCGCCGTGTTGATATTGTTGTGCTTACGATGGAGTTGTCGGTCAAGGAACCTTCATCGGATATGTATAACCTGGCCAGTAAGTAATCTATTCCGACCTGTGTAGGAAATGATTTCCAGTATCACCCTGTGCAACCTCCCCTCGCATTCGACCCAACTAACATAACTCCCTGTCCTGTAATCGTGTAGCTTCGCATGGCGTCAATGGCACGCCTCTTGCTTTGTTGGGCCGTGAGGTAAAGCAAGTAGGTATGATTGATGTCGAATAAAATCACAGGATTTGTTTTTGAGAAGATCGGACTTCCGCAGTTTGAAGCCTTTCTCGATCTGTCAGCTTATAGCCACAAGCTCACGAGTGGTAATGTGGCCAATGTATCAACACCTGGTTATAGAGCGGAGAGTATTGATTTCCAAAAGGAGTTCAGTCGGTTGACCGGTGAATCGCGTCGGTTAGTCGGAACTCTGACTCGTCCCGATCACATTCCTCTCGGCCAGCATCAGCATCGGGGTCCAAAGGTGGATCAGGCTCGGACAACCCAGGGTGAACTGAATGCTGTAGATATTGATCATGAGATTTCCAATATGGCTCGTAATGAGCTGGAGTTTACAATTGCTGCCCAACTGTTGCAGCGCAAGTTTCAGGGTTTGAAGAAGGCTATCAATAGTAAGTAAAGGATTCGGAATGTCAGGAATACTTGGCGCTATAGACATATCATCGAAAGGGTTGACTGTTCAGAGATCCAAGATGGATACTACGGCGCGGAACATTGCCAACGCCGAGACAACCAGGACAGAAGAAGGCGGACCTTATCGGAGACGTCGGGTAGTAGTATCCGAAACTCAGGAGCAAACCAGCTTCAGCAAGATGGTCAAGCAGGCCGGAACACGTATGAGACGCACCAATCCCAAGCATCTTGGAGGACGATCCGTTGAGTTGCGTCAGGACGTTGAAGCGTCAGCAGTTACCCAGGAGGAAATGATAGATCCGGCGTCGAATTTCCGTGTTGTCCATGATCCAACTCATCCTGATGCCGATGCTGAGGGATATGTGAAGTATCCTGATATTGAAATAGTAACCGAGATGGTGGATATGATGGCTGCTGCTCGGGCATATGAAGCGAACACGGTGGCCATCGCAGCCGCCAAGCAAATGGCCAAAAGTGCTCTCGATATATAGGATTAACAAGGACTGAACTATGAAAATCAATCCCTTAGGATTACAATCCTACCAACAATTGACGGCTCGCAGACAACCCTCGGCGTCGCAGTCTGAGGACGCACGGGCGGTGGACAACACGCTGACAATCTCCCCTCAGGAGACCTCTGCACAATCCAATTTGGCGGTAAAGGCTCCCGAGGGCAACTATTCAAGTTTCCTCAGCCCGGAAGAGAACAGTGCGTTGGAGATGTTATTCCGACGGTACGCTGATTCCGGACGGTTCGGGTCCGCTTACAATAGGAGCGCCGACACTCGGGAAAATGAACAGCCAATAGGCAGAGTGATTGACGTTAAGGTGTAATCATGGCAGTAGTACCTGTAAATATCACACGCGTTTTGCCTGGACTGGCAACGCCAGAACTCACCCAATCCAAAGCACCCTCAGCAGACGGTGCCGGTTTTGGTGAGGTATTCTCAAATCTTCTCAACTCGGTGAATGAACTACAGCACGACTCTGCCGATATCCAAAAGGCCTTCTTGGCCGGAGAACCGGTTGAGCTGCACCAGGTAATGATAAAAGCTGAAGAGGCCGGTGTTGCGGTGGACCTGTTACTGGAAGTCCGCAACAAACTTCTAAGCGCATATACGGAGCTCATACGTATGCCGGTCTAATGATCGGAACACGCGACCATGGATGGTCGATGATACAACATAGGATGGAGCATGGAGCGACTGAAAGACTTAAGTAAACTAATTGGCGAATGGATCGGTCGGATGACCGCCAGCCAGGTTATGATGCTTTTCGGCATTGTGGCTGGCACGATTGTCGGGGCGGTTTTCATGGTCGGATGGATCAACGAAACGACCTACTCTCAACTCTATTCCGATCTGGATGAAAGCGAAGCTGGCGAGGTTGTAAAATACCTTGGCGAAAACAACATCCCTTTCCGTCTAAGCGATGGCGGACGGGCCGTAATGGTCCCCTCGGATGATGTCTACCATGCTCGTCTATCGCTGGCTTCGGAAGGCCTCCCGCGACAGGGTAATATAGGCTATTCCATTTTTGACCAGAACAATCTGGGCATGACAGATTTCCTGCAGAAGCTGAATTTCCGTCGTGCTCTGGAGGGGGAATTAACCCGCACCATTATGCAACTCTCTGAGGTGCAGGCTGCCCGTGTACATATCGTGATGCCTAAGGAACGCCTGTTCAAGGAGGATCGAAAAAGCGCCACCGCCTCAATCGTACTCAAGCTCAAGGGCGGAGGGTTGTCAAAACGTCAGATCAACGGTATCTCCCACCTTGTGGCTTCGTCGGTCGAGGGGTTGGAGCCGGGGAGCATCTCGATAGTTGACTACGACGGCAACCTATTATCGTCCGGACAAGAGTCCGATATTGTGGCGGGTCTGACAGCGTCTCAACTCGATGTTCGCAAACAGGTCGAATCGTATCTTGAACAAAAAGCGCAATCCATGCTGGACGATGTGCTCGGTGCTGACAAATCTGCAATAAGGGTCACCGCCGATCTCAATTTCCAGCAACTGGAGCGGACGTCAGAGTCATACGATCCGAACTCGCCATCGATTCGTAGCGAGGAGCGCTCTAAAACATCATCAAGCGTCAGTGATAAGGATGAGGAGACTAGTGAAAGTAGTGAGGATGGCAGTAGTGAAACTACCATTACGAACTATGAACTCAATAAGACCAGCGAACACATGGTGGAAGCGGTCGGCTCGATCAGCAGGTTATCACTGGCGGTGCTCGTGGATGGGACTTATTCCCCTCAGGAAACTGAGAACGGCGAGACGACGATGATTTATCAGCCGCGTCCCCAGGACGAGTTGGATCGATTGGCCTCAATAGTCAAGAATGCGGTTGGCTTCGATGCTCAGCGTAACGACCAAATTGAAATGGTCAATCTGGCCTTTGACAGGCAGAACCTGGTCGAAGATCGTAGGGCATTGGATGCCGTGTACCAACAGGAGTTCTACATGGATATTGCCAAGAAAGTAGGCTATTTCCTACTTCTGGCGTTCATATTCCTGTATGTCAAGAAGAAGGCCTCGAAACTACTTGCGACACTGGGCACACTCATGCCAGCCCCTGCCAAGTCGTCCAAGCCAGTGGCGCGTGTCGTTGAGGAGGAGGAAGAAGTCTTGCCACCGATCAATATGGAGGCGAGAAAGACGCGCCTGGTTGACCAGATGCAAGAGACAGCCAAGAGTGAGCCCGAGGAACTTGCTCGGGTCATCAAAACTATGATGGTAGATTAAGCCATGTTGAACTACTCTGAAATGTCGCCGATTCAGAAGGCGGCCGTAGCTTTGGTTGCGTTCGGATCAGAAGTGTCTGCGCTGGTGCTGAAAGGACTTTCCGAGGTCGATCTCGAAGCCATTACGATTGAGATTGCCAATCTGCGCGATGTACCCCCGGAGGTTGAAGACAAAGTCATTGAAGAAGTCCACCAGATATTCATGGCTCGCCAGTACATTTCGCAGGGTGGTGTTGATTTCGCTCAATCGGTACTTGAAAAGGCAGTTGGAGCCGGCAAGGCACGTGAGATAATGACGCGGCTTGAGTCGTCACTCGTTACGACTGGCTTCTCGCTCTTGAAGGACATTGATCCCAAGCAATTGACCGGTTTCCTGCAGAACGAACATCCGCAAACGATTTCACTGATCCTGACCCAACTCACTCAGCAGCACGCGGCGGCGGTTCTGTCCGAGCTTGCTCCCGAGTTGCAGTCCGAAGTGTCCCTGCGGATCGCCACCATGGAGAAAATCGCTCCTGAGATTCTTAAAGAGATCGAGCAAACTCTCACCAGCCATTTCGACCAGTCCGCCGCCGGGGCGATGTCCGCATCAGGCGGCGCCAAGGCGATAGCTGAAATTCTTAACCTGATCGATACGACCGCAGAGAAAAACATTCTGCAGTCACTTGAAGCTGACGACCCGGATCTGGCAGCCGAAGTAAAGAACATGATGTTCGTCTTCGATGATCTCATTCTACTGGACGACCGTTCTATCCAACGTCTGCTGAAGGAAGTCGAGACCAAGGATCTGGCCATAGCTTTGAAAGCAGCCAGTGATGACGTCAAACAGAAGATTTTTGCCAATGTCTCAGAACGCGTAGCAGTCATGATCCGCGAGGAGATGGAGTTCATGGGACCAACCCGACTCTCCGATGTCGAGGCTGCACAGGGACGGATAGTAGAGTCTGTCAGACGCCTTGAGGAAGAGGGTCAGATTATTATCTCCGGTCGTGGCGGTAAAGAGGAAATAATTGTCTAAACTGATTCGTAATGCCAGTGTTGGCGCCACTGTCTATGTGGGTGACAGACATGTCGACTGGGATCGCGAACGCCAGGCCGAGCAGCACCTGGCGAAGATGTTCCCGGTCGTTGCCATAATGACCGACGCGGATGGTGTCAAGTTCATACCTATTGAAGAAGTGTTCAAGATGGAGAAGTTGCACAACCAGGCTCTCGCTAATGCCAAAGAAGAAGGGCGAAAGCTTGGGCACAAAGCCGGGCTGTCGGAGGGTCTGATCAAGGCTGAGAAAGTTTTGCATCAGTTCGAGACCGCTGTCATGGATTCCATCAGTCAGAGGGAAAGCCTGCTGGAGGAGGCCAGGCAAAATGTCCTGGAACTCGTATTCCAGATGGCCAGGAAGGTGACATATGATGCAATCAAGCTCGACCCCGAAGTGAACTGTGAGATAATTTCAGGAGTGATTGACTCACTGGTAGATCGCTCGCGATTAAAGATTCGCGTCAATCCCGATCATCTGCCCATTGTCGAACAGAACATTGATGCGTTCTTGAAGGGGGCGACCTCAATCAAGGAAATATCGATAGCCCCCGATCCTCGCGTACGATATGGTGGTTGTTTCATTGAAACGCCCAACGGCGATATTGATGCTCGATTAGAATCACAGTTCGAAGTACTCGAGGATGCCCTTCTGTCAGACCGGGAGGAGTCGTGAACACGCTGCCCTATGACGTCTATGCCAACCGTGTCACTAACGCCAGGACAGTCACCCATTACGGCAAAGTAACCCAGGTTGTTGGGCTGGTGATTGAATCGGCCGGGCCAGCGGTTTCCATCGGTCGGTTGTGTTTGATTGAAAACCGTGATGACGGATCCAGAATCAAGGCAGAAGTGGTAGGTTTTCGCGATGACCGCATATTGCTGATGCCATTGGGATCAGTCGAAGGAATTACGCCGGGCGCTATTGTTACATCTACTTCCGAGCAGCTGCGTATTCCTGTGGGTGCAAACCTGATTGGACGGGTAATTGGTGGTTTGGGTGAACCCATAGATGGCAAAGCCCCTCTTGAAACGTGCACTCTGCGCCCCATAAATTCGGACCCGATTCCGGCTCTGATGCGGGAGCGAATCACTCAACCCCTGCGAACGGGTATCGGCGTCGTCGATCTTACAGCCGCAGTAGGTAAAGGGCAGAGGATGGGCATCTTTGCCGGTTCGGGTGTCGGCAAATCGGTGATGTTGGGAATGATGGCACGTGGAACCTCGGCCGATGTCAATGTTGTGGCGCTGGTCGGTGAGCGGGGGAGAGAGGTCCGTGAGTTTATCGAGTCTGACCTTGGGCCGGAAGGAATGGCCAAGACCGTGGTAGTGGCAGTTACCTCGGACCAGCCACCCTTGATAAGGATCAAAGGGGCGCTCGTGGCAACTACTATCGCCGAGTATTTCCGCGATCAGGGCAAGGATGTTTTGCTAATGATGGACTCGCTTACTCGAATTGCGATGGCTCAGCGAGAGATCGGCATTGCTGTTGGTGAACCTCCGACAACAAAAGGATACACGCCGTCCGTATTTGGACTGCTGCCAAAGATTCTGGAGCGAGCCGGGATTAATCGTACTGGCTCCATCACGGGGTTGTACACTATCCTGGTAGAAGGTGATGACTTCAACGAGCCGATCTCGGACGCAGTGAGATCGATCCTTGATGGTCATGTAACTCTGTCGCGGAAAATGGCGGCGAGGAATTATTATCCGGCCGTCGATGTTCTGGATTCAATCAGTCGGCTCATGAAGGAAGTTTGCACCGAAGAAGAACTGAATGTTTCGGCCGGTGTGCGTCAACTTCTGTCAATCTACCGCGAAAACGAAGACCTGATAAATATCGGCGCTTATGCCAAGGGTTCTAATCCTGAGATTGACGACGCCATCTCGAAGATTGGCGCAATCGAGGATCTGTTTCGGCAGCGAATATCCGAACTGGTCGATCACCCAAAATCGTTACAGCAACTCAAAGTTGTTTTGTCCGGCGAAACAAGTCCGGTGGTGAATGATGAAAAAATTCCGGTTCCGCCTTCAAGCTCTGCTTAGGGTCAGAGAGCATATAGAGAAGCAAAAACAGAAGAAACTAGCCGAGGCCACACAGGCAGTACTCAGGCAGACTGGTGAACTCGACCGCATATGCGGTCAAAATATCGCCACTATGGACAACAAACGCCAGAAACATACGGGTGCTGTCTCTGTTGCTGAGATGCTCATCTATTCCAGGTACTTGTTGAAATTGCGTAAGGATAATCTCACTGGCCGGGAAGTGCTTTCCGCTCTGCGGTCAGAGGAAGGCAAGAGGCGCCAGAAATTGCTGGAAGCGTCCAGGGATCGCAAGATATATGAGAAACTCCGCGAACATGATAAGGAACGATTCAACAAGAATGCCGCCACGCTGGCTCGCAAGGAGGCTGACGAAATCGGTATCAACACTTTTCGCCTGAAGCAGAAGCAACAAGCTCGACGCAGATCGTCTGATTCTACCTGACAATTGAAGCTGGTGCCATACTGGTTGACACTATCGTCGTGGACAACGTTATTGATGATATGTCAATTCCGTCTCAAGCAATAATATCGGAGTTGGAGAAACTTCGTCGGCAGATAGAGCATCACAACCGCCTCTATTATGTTCAGGACCAGCCTTCCATAAGTGATGCCGAGTATGATCGGTTGTTTGATCGTCTGCTCGAAATTGAGCGGGAGTTCCCTGAGTTGATTGTGCCTGATTCGCCCTCCCAGAGGGTAGGGGCCGAACCATCGAAGAAATTCGAGCCAGCCACTCATCGGGTGCCGATGTTATCTCTTCAGAAAGTTACATCGCCTGAGGAGTTTCTGGAGTTTGATCGTCGTGTACGCGAAGGACTGGAGACATCTGAAGAGGTAGTCTACATCACTGAACCAAAGCTTGACGGGCTGGCGGTGGAGTTGGTCTATCGAGAAGGGATCTTTACGGAAGGTTCTACGAGGGGAGACGGTAACACGGGTGAGAATATCACACCCAACCTGCGAACGATCAGAACTATCCCACTGAGATTATTGGATAGTACCGCCGACCAATACCCGCTGCTTGAAGTGCGGGGTGAAGTTGTCATGCATCGTAGTGCGTTTGAGCACCTCAACCGAGAGTTGCGCGAAGGCGACAAGCCGATGCTGGCTAACCCTCGCAATGGTGCCGCTGGCTCATTACGGCAATTAGATCCATCAATCACCGCTTCTCGACCTCTCGTGTTCTACGCCTATGCGATATCCGACACCGATATCAAGGACCTTGATTCGCAGTCAAAGGCGATTTCGTTACTGAAGAATGAGGGGTTCCAGATCAACGAGCTCATAAAGGAAGTCCGAGGAACATCGGCGATCGAGAAGGAATTTGCCGACCTTGACGGAATCAGGCAAACGCTTGACTATGACATCGACGGTCTGGTAGTCAAGGTCAACAGCTTTGCTGACCAAAACATCCTGGGGCAAATATCCCGTGCTCCTCGATGGGCAGTGGCATGGAAATTTGCAGCCGAACAGGCTACAACGATTCTGGAAGGTGTTGAGTTTCAGACCGGTCGTACCGGGGTCGTGACGCCGGTTGCGAAGTTGGCACCGGTTTTTGTCGGTGGGGCAAATGTTTCCAACGCAACATTACACAACGAGGATGAGTTATTCCGGCTGGATGTCCACATTGGCGATACAGTGACGATTCAACGAGCCGGGGATGTCATCCCGGATGTGGTATCGGTTGACAAGGAGATGCGACCAAAGGGGGCTAAACGAGTGACTTTTCCAAAAGTTTGTCCGTCCTGCGGTCAAACGATAACAAGAGCCGCAGGCGAGGCGGCGTTTAGATGTCTCAACACATCCTGCCCTGCCCAACTGGAGGGACAGCTTTTTCACTTTGCCTCCAAAGGTGGGTTTGATATTGAGGGTCTTGGCGGCAAACTGGCGGCGCAACTAATCGCAAAAGGCTTGGTTACGAGTTCTGCTGATCTGTTTCGTCTGACAAAAGAACAGCTTCTACCATTGGAGCTAATGGCTGACAAACGGGCTGAGAATCTTTTGGCTGCTATTGATCACTCTCGTTCCACCGAGTTGCCCAGGGCCGTTTATGCGTTGGGCATAATCGGTGTTGGTGAGTCGGTGGCTCGGCTACTCGCGCAGGAACTGGGTTCGATGGAGGTCTTGGAAAAGGTAGCGATTGAGATACTGGAAGGGATTGACGGCGTTGGACCGGTCATCGCGTGTAATATCCGGGAGTTCTTTGATAACGATAGTAATGCCGAGATGCTGCGTCGTATGCGAGAGGCAGGAGTGTTGTTCCCTGACTACACAGGGTCGGGATCGGTGGCTCATCTGGCCGGGAAGAAATTTGTAATAACGGGTACTCTGTCCAAGCCACGAAGGTATTTCAAGAATCTTGTTGAGGACAATGGAGGGAAGGTAGCGGGCTCGCTCTCAAAGAAGACAGATTACCTTCTATGCGGGGCCGATCCCGGCTCTAAACTGGACAAAGCGCGCAAGCTCGGTGTTGAAGTTATTGATGAAAACCGCTTGCAGCGATTGCTGGATGGCTGACCGGAGGTTCCTATGCCTCGTATTGGCCTGAAGTCGTTCCTGATAGCGGCAGTATGCTACCTGACACTGGCGGCTATCTCTGCTGTTATTTCTCATTACTCTTCGGCTAGTGCTGCAAGCGCATTCGCGCGAACTCATTTCCATCTGTTGGGCTTTGTCGCTATGCTCATCTACGGCTTGGGTTATTCTATCGCACCAAAGTTGGGCCGTCGACCTCTTCGGTTTCCACGATGGGTGCCGATTCACTTCTGGCTGGGCAATGTCTCGTTGGTAGCAATGGTCATCTCGCGGGCGTACGGAGCCCCGATCGGGATTTCACAGTCAGTCATCATTTTCTATCTGTCTGTTGCCGTGCAGGTCTTGTTAATATTGGCCTTTGTGGTCAATCTGTGGCTGACTCTGATGTCGTCGAAGAGATCGTGATTATGGCAGTGGGTTTTCATCGGAAAAATACCGGCCCCAATGGAACCGGCATTTCCAATATATTCGTAGCTATCGTATCTCAGGTTCAAGGCGTGCAGGGGAGAGGGGCGGGGCCGCCAGTGAACAGGTAGCTTACCAGGTAAGTCAGGTCGGCAATATTGGCATCAGGTCCCTCCTGTGCATCCAGGTCGGCCTCCTCAGGACAATCCGGCGGAGCGCCACCTGTAAACAAGTATGCTACCAGGTAGGTCAGATCGGCTATGTTGGCATCTAAGCCGCCATCATTATCAACGTCACCGCGTACCTCTACACAGCATCCAAATGCTTGTTGAATGTCGAGATAGCCAAGAATGAAGTCAGGGGTGAAGAACCCTTTGCTCGGCTCCATGAATCGGGTGGAATAATCGACATCGGGTGGAACAATGACGGTGACCGTGTCGATGGTCATCACTTGGGGGATAATGTCCAGACTGTAGGAAAAATGCAGGTGACCGAAAAGACCCGTGCCCGGTGTAATCAACGGCTCACCTGAGAACGGAATGGCATAGATGCTGACAGTGTCGCCCATCACCAGAGACCCTTTTAGTGTGGCGAACTCGACACGTCCATCAGCAAAGGAAAAGGAATCAATCTGTACTTCAGGTAGATCCCACCAGACAGACATTTCAATACCGGCCAGGTCGACGTCATTGGTAAAAGTGACGGGCACTTTCCCGGTCTGGTTCGTGAAGGTGACCACAGAATCGATTGTGATACTGTTCTCTGCCAAGGCTGACACAGCCGGCAGAAGTATGATCATAGTAATGGCTGTAATAATCCACGTACGCATATTAGTTTCCTTATTCATAAGGGTCCTATGAGCAAAAACAGTGCTACGTGAACAAAAAACGATGTAATACCCTATGGTATCGAAGTTATGTCCTGAATATTCCATGTAAGTACTTGTTGAAACATCCGTTGGACGTACCTAATATATACTGCTCGGACATTTTAAGCAACCCCTTTTTTCTCCTGTTAATCCATTTGTCGTTGTCCGTTTGCACCCTGTTTTCGCAACGAATTGCGTACCTGACACACCAAAACGACCAAATATGCTACACCATTTGGTATATTCTCCGATAGAGGTAATATGTCTAGTTCTAATATGCCCCGGAAGGCTGAAAGATGTGCCTATATCCGTGCCTGTTATCTCGCCGAAGGTTTGAAATGTTTTGGCTACAAGACCGACTGTCCACTTTACCAGAAGTCAAACGGGGACTTCTGCAGCAAGGGTCGCTTTGATCAGGCTATGGACGAGTTAATTGACAAGACTCGGGCCAAGTTCGAGAATCTGCCCAGCTAGGCACCCATTTTCTCCCCAGGTATCTTTATAACAATCTGGAAATATCCTCCGCCACCAGGGGGAAATAGCTTCCACCTTCGTGCCTGATAGTCATTGGCGACGCTGCCGTAAGTTGTTGTCCTTGTACCTCTTACGATATAGACGTGAACTTGGCACAGGGGCTGCATAGGGGATAGGTGGAGGATTCTATGATTAAGGGAATTTACACATCCGCTTCGGGCATGTTGCCCAACATTAAGCGGCAGGAATTAACGGCTCATAATGTCGCTAATGCTGCCACGCCAGGATACAAGAAGGATTCACTGTTTACTCGGGAGTTATCCCGGGCTGAGCAACGACAGAAAGTAACCCGCTCCGACTGGGAGCGTCCACTCGAAGATGTGATCTATACTGATTACGCGGCCGGTATGTTTGACCGAACCGGCAATCCTCTCGATCTGGCGATAGATGGCGACGGTTTCTTCTCCCTGGAATTGGAGGACGGTTCCACCGCTTTAACCCGCAATGGGTCTTTCTCGGTCAACAAAGAGGGAATGCTGGCTGCTCCGGGTGGGGGCATCGTGGTCTCCGAGGGCGGCGCAATTGAGATTGGAAATGGAAAGGTGTCTGTTTCCCACACTGGAGAAGTGCAGGTTGATGGTGTCGTCATGGGGCAGATCACTCCGGTAACGGTTGAGGATGTTCAGCAACTGGAAAAGATCGGCCGGGGAATGTTACTGGCTCCCGAGGACGCAGAATTGTTGACGGTCGACCATGCTGTAATACGGCAGGGGTATGTGGAATCATCGAACGTGGATATTGTTGGGGAGATGGTCGACATGATCATCGCCTATCGATCATATGAAGCCAACTCCAAATCGGTGCAGTCCCAGGATGATTCTCTGGATAAGCTGTTCAGACGAGTTGGCTCGAATGGATAAGATAATAGTACTTCGACTCAGGAGACAGATATGATTAAGGCTATGCGAACTGCGGCCAGTGGAATGATTGCCCAGCAAATGAATGTGGACAATATCGCCAACAACCTGGCCAACGTAAACACTACCGGCTTCAAGCGTAGTAAGATCGAGTTCCAGGATGTGCTGTACCAGAACTTGCGTAAGGCTGGTACCGCCTCGGCGCTCGGATCGGAAGTTCCGACCGGATTGGCTATCGGCTATGGTACGCGTGCGGCGGCTTCTTCTCGTCAGTTCACGGAAGGAAATCTCACTCGGACCGGCAATCCGCTCGACCTGGCAATCAGCGGCGACGGCTTTTTCCAGATCCAGCACCCCGATGGCACTACCGCATACACTCGAGATGGTGCCTTCAAGATTTCTGGTGACGGACGAATTGTCAATGTCGATGGATACATTCTTGACCCCGAGATAACGATTCCCCAGAACGCTACAGCCATTTCTGTCGGCACCGACGGGACAATAGAGGTGTCTATCCCCGGTCAATCCGATCCGACCAATTTGGGACAGATTGAACTGGCACGGTTCGTCAA
Organism: Candidatus Zixiibacteriota bacterium; assembly: GCA_019038695.1. Taxonomy (NCBI): domain Bacteria; kingdom Pseudomonadati; phylum Candidatus Zixiibacteriota; species Candidatus Zixiibacteriota bacterium. The sequence goes on along the minus strand of JAHOYZ010000035.1, from coordinate 13,095 downwards.
CCCGGCCGGTCTTGAGGCGCTCGGACGTAACTTGCTGGTGGCGACACGAGCCTCGGGCGATCCGCTCACCGACATTCCAACCCAGAGTGGTTTGGGCTCGCTCGATCAAGGCTATCTCGAGATGTCTAACGTCGAAGTCGTTGATGAAATGGTCAATATGATTGTCGCCCAACGTGCCTACGAGATGAACTCGAAGGCTATACAAACGGCCGATGATATGGCCAGTATCGCCAATAGCCTGAAGAGGTAATTAGCATAATGTCTAAGTATTTGATCAGAAGTTTATTACCGATCCTCTTGTTATTAGGGGTGTCAAGCCCCGAAGCTGCCACGCCCGATCGGGTCATCATTGATCGACTGGTCGATATGTATCAGCTGGATACAACCGAGTATAGAGTTGAAGTTGTGTCCAGTCGGCTTAAGATCGCCGATATCCAACTGGAGGAGTTGTCCCTTCGACCTTTGACGCAGAAGGAGCCGTTGGGACTATTTTCCGTCAAGGTTGACATAGAAATCGATGGCCAGGTTGTCGAGAGCGGACAGGTTAGACTCAAGATCAGGAAATTTGCCGAGGTAGTGGTCACGGCCGACAAGATCAGGCGCAAGGATATTTTCCATGACGACAACGTTGCAACTCGTCGCATGGAAGTGACCTCACTCAGAGAACGACCAGTTCAATCCCTCGCAGTTCTGGAAGGACATCGCGCCAAACGGAATCTCAGAAACGGTGCAATCCTCACTACAGCCTGCATCGAGGCTATCCCGGACATGGAGTCCGGGCGAGCCGTTAAGATTGTTTATGTCGATGGCCTTTGCCAGGTTACTGCGCCCGGAGTGGCAATGGAGCAGGGTATGGCCGGTGACTATGTGAAAGTGAAGAATAAAGCTTCAGGGAAGATTATTGTAGCGCGCATCGTCGATAACGGCGCTGTCGCGGTTGACCCCTAAAATAGGAGTTAAGGGGAAAATGACAACGAGAAGAGTTCTATTCATTTTATTGGTGTTGCTGCTGCTACCGTTCTCCCTGAAACTACGGGGAGATGATTTCGGTCAGGCTCAGTCACTGTTTACCGACATCAAGGCTCATAAGGTGGGGGATATCTTGACGGTGCTGATCTATGAGCAGAGCCGCGCTACTCAGAAAGCGGAATCCAAGTCGGAGAAAAGTACATCCTTATCGGCCGATGGTGGACCCGGGGTCGGCCCTCTTGATTTTATCCCATTGTTCAACATGAGCGCCAAGAATGGTAGTTCCTTTGATGGCAAAGGTGAAAACGTTCGCAACGGGATGCTGCGGGCGAGGATGTCGGTCACGGTTGTGAGTGTTCTGCCCAACGGCGACCTCGTCATAGAGGGCTCACGAACGGTCGGCATATCAGGGGATCGAGAAACTCTCCAGTTGACTGGAGTGGTGCGCCAAAAAGACATTTCACCCGGCAATACCATTGATTCTTATCTCATTGCCGATGCAGAAATTCACTACACCGGCAAAGGTAATGCAACAACGGCCAGTCGGCCGGGTTTTTTCACCCGGTTGGTAGGCTGGTTGTTTTAGGGAGATAATATGAACTCGATTCTTACGAGAACCCTTGCTACACCGACGGGACTGCTCCTGATCTGTTGGCTTGTGTTAGCCATGGTTTCCGTAGCGGAAGCTGGTAAAGTCCGGGTTAAGGACATCTGTAGTTTTCAGAATGAGCAGCAGGAAGACTTGATCGGCTATGGTCTGGTCATTGGTCTCGATGGGAGTGGCGATGGCACGGGAACTCAGTTTACGGTCCAATCACTGGTCAATATGATGGAGCGCATGGGTCTGACCGTCGATCAAACCAAGGTTAAGGTCAAAAATATCGCTGCCGTTATGGTAACCGCCAAGCTCTCCAGTCACAATGCCAAGGGTACGTTTGTTGATGTGACGGTGTCGTCGGTTGGAGACGCCTCGTCATTGCAGGGTGGAACGCTGCTGATGACGCCACTTTCGACACTCGATGGCGTCCAAAGGGCGGTGGCTCAGGGAGCAATTTCGATTGGTGGCTTTAACGTGCAAGTAGATGATGGCAATAAGATAGTAAACAACTATACGCTGGTTGGCAGAGTGCCGGGTGGGGCCAAGGTAATTGCTCCCTTGACGGTAGAGCCTTCCGAAAAACGGGAGTTGATGCTGACTCTTCGTGATCCCAATTTCACCACCACCCATCGGGTGGCCGAGCGGATCAATATCAAATATGGGTTGCTGGCATACCCGCTGGATGCTGGTACTATTAAGCTGGTGATTCCGGATTCGCTGTCGCATCCAAACAGCCGCATTGAGTTTATCTCCGATGTGGGCCTCCTTCAGGTAGTGCCGGACACACCGGCACGGGTAGTGATCAACGAAAAAACCGGTACCATTGTCGTCGGTCAGCATGTGACAATCGATCCGGTGGCAATTGCTCATGGGACAATAACAGTCCATGTTCAGTCAACTCCGATTATTTCGCAGCCGGAGCCGTTCAGCGACGGCCACACGGTAGTTTCCCAGGATTCACGAATCAGCGTTAAGGATGATAAGGCGCGTGTCATTCATCTCAAGAGAGTAGTATACCTCTCCGATGTTGCCAATGCTCTGAACCGAATCGGAGCTACACCGCGCGATATCATTGCAATATTCCAGGCTCTCAAGCAGGCCGGAGCGCTGCACTCCGAGTTGATCATTTTATAATGAGTACTTTGCTGCCCATATCTACTCCCGGATTGATAAATCCCTCGGGTCCGGAACAGCCCGCCCGGGTGGAGTCTCAAGACCTCGATAAGAAAAAAGATAACCTACGGAAAGCGACCAAACAGTTCGAGTCGCTTTTTATGTACCAGATGCTTCAAGCGATGCGCAAGACGGTCGAGGAAAACCCGCTCACAGAGGGGGGGGCTTTCTCGGACAGTTTTGGCAAAGACACCTTTATGGACATGTTTGATATGCACCTGGCGGAGAAGATGTCGGGCAACAAGCGTTCCATTTCGGAATTGCTCTACGATTCGCTGGTGAAAACGATCGATCCCAGTGCCGGGACTACTGTGCCGAGCGGTGACGTTGGATCGTTGTCCAAAGGAGATCGCCAGACCATGCCGCTGTCTTTGGAGCGGCTTGAGGTAGACAGCCGCCCCTCACGACCAGCGATCCCGGTCAAGGTCAGGCCTCTGCGGGCTCTGGATCGGACTGCTGTCACTGAGTCGCCCGTCCAGGATAGCATCGTTACCCGTTTCGGTGATATTATCGAGGATGCGGCGGTAGCCAACAAGATCGACTCGGCGTTGATCTGTGCGGTCATTAAGACCGAATCTGGCGGCAATCCGCGGGCGGTGTCGCCAGCTGGAGCCAAGGGATTAATGCAATTGATGGATGGGACGGCGGCCGAGCTGGGTGTGACCAGGGTTTTTGATCCTCGGCAGAATATCAATAGCGGGACAGAGTATCTGCGGAAACAAATGGATCGCTTCGGAGATCCACGACTGGCCCTGGCCGCCTACAATGCAGGCCCCGGATCTGTCGAACGCCACAATGGCATTCCGCCGTTTCCTGAAACCGAAGCATATGTGAGCCGTGTGATGGATGCCTACGCATCGTATCGCGAGCAAATTGGAGGTGGGAAAGCTAAAGCGATATCGCATTCGGGTCGATAGATTGATCGAAGCCTTCTGACGAAAGAATAGGATATGGTGGACCGATTAATAGACATACTTGGCAGGGAAGCCGCACTCTTCGAGTCATTCCTTCAACTACTTGAACGCCAGCAACGCGCTCTGGTGGATAATGACGCTGAAGAACTTGGTAGGATTACTGAGCTGCAACGCGAGAAACTTTCAGAAAGTACGTTGCTACATCGCGAGCGCGAGAGTGTGATTGGGGCTATCAAGGAGAACAACGCCATTGAAGGTGATCTCACCGTCTCCCGACTGGTGGAAATAGTGGACAAGTCACAGGCTGAAGTGTTGACCCGATTGCGCGATGCGATCCTGAACGTCAACGAACGAATTCTTAACACACGCAATCAGAACGCGATGCTACTGAATAAATCACGCGAATATATTAACCGTATGATGAAAATGCTGTCGGCGGTGGGAGATCCAACTCCTGAGTATACTGCTGGCGGAGCTGAACGGAACAGCGGACGCAATGTCGCTGTTGATTGGAGGGTGTGATGGCGGGCTTATTCCAAGCACTGGAAGTTGGCAAGCGAGCACTACTGTCCAGTCAAGTATACCTTCAGACCATCGGGCATAATATTGCCAACGTAAATACGCCCGGCTATTCCCGGCAGCGAGTACACATTAGTGCCACTCGCCCGTCAGACAGTCCGTATGGACCAATCGGTACCGGGATGGGCGTTGATAGCATCAGGCACGTTCGCGATCTCTTCCTGGGAGAGCAGTTTCGGCAGACAAGTCAGTCAGTTGGAGAGTGGACTTACAAGGAGAAGGTACTTTCCCAGTTAGAGACTGTTTTTGCCGAGCCGGCTGACAATACGCTCAACGAACGATTAAACGAGTTCTGGAATTCGTGGGATACTCTTTCTCAGCATGCCGAATCCATGACCAGCCGCAAGGCAGTACTGGGTGCGGCGGAGAGACTTGTCACCGACTTCAGGGAGCTTTCCCGGCAACTTACTGATCTGCGTGACTCGATTGATGGTGATCTCACGGCGATGACGCAGGAGGTCAACCGTCTGAGTACGGAAGTCGCCATGCTCAATCAGCAAATTGTCACCCAGGAACTGGACGGTTCCTCATCCAATGATCTTCGTGATATCAGAGATCAACTCATCGATGAACTCTCCTTGCTGGTTAATACCAACACGATTGAAGATGCCCGTGGCGGGGTCAGAGTGCTTATCGGGTCTCTTGAGATTGTCAACGGATCCAATGCGACAGCTATCGACACTGAAACCCATCTGGTAGAGGGCGGCATCAGGCATCGTCTCATCTGGGAAGGAACTTCGGTTGAACTTACTTGCGGCTCAGGGGAACTCAGAGGGTTGCTTGACTCTCGGGATATTCTGATTCCGAAGTATCTGGAGGAACTCGATGCGTTGGCAGCGTCGGTTGTATACCAGGTCAACAGCATTCACTCCACTGGATACGGGTTGGATGGAATAGACGGTCGTGATTTCTTTGACTCGACTTATACTACAGCATCCTCCATGCGGATCAACCAGGAATTGGAACTGGCTCCTGAAAAACTTGCAGCATCTGCCTCGGGCGAAACGGGCGATGGCACGATAGCTCTTAACATGCAGGGTTTGCGTAATGAACGGGTCATGGTCAACGGCACATCGACAATAAACGACTACTATAATTCAATGATCGGTGACCTTGGACTTGAGTCTCACCAGGCCATGTCCTTTGCCAGTAATTATAAACTTCTCGTCCATCAGGTTGAAAACTCCCGACAATCGATCCAGGGAGTCTCGCTTGACGAGGAAATGGCCAGCATGATAAAACACCAGCATGCCTATGAGGCAGCGGCAAGAGTCATCACCGTTATGGACGAGGCGTTGGATGTTGTGATCTCCAGGATGGGGATCGTAGGACGATAGGCTGGATGCCTAAGCAACGTAACTAACATGCACCACGGAGGGTAGCTTGCTTATTCTAACAAGGAGGTTGGGCGAATCTATTACAATCGGAGACAATATAAAAATCTCCGTTCTCGGGATCCACGGACGTCAGGTGCGTATAGGCATCGAGGCACCGCCCGAAGTAGTCGTCCATCGCGAAGAGATCTATGTCAAGATACAAGAAGAGAACCGTCGAGCATCAAAACCGGTCAAGGGTGATTTGTTTGGTGTCGTCGGAATGCTCCGAGACAAGCTGAAAAGGAAGGATCGCAAAGCGAACGATCAACGCCCGGCCAAAATTGAGTACAAAAATGAACGACCGCCACGGCGGCCGGGCAACGGACCGGGGATGCCCTAGTCCGATGATTTAGCCCCGATATGAGGCAGTAAGACCATGCGAATTACAAACGGCATGATTGCCGATAGAGTAGTGTTCAACATGCAGCGATCAATTAGTCGCTATATGAACCTGCAGACTCGATTATCCACGGGCAGGATACTCAATAAACCGTCGGATGACCCGATTGGCGTTCAACGAGCTCTCGTGTATCGTACCGAGTTGGCCAAGAACGAGCAATACAGCAAGACCGTGCATCAGGCTCAGTCCTGGATGGGGACGTATGACATGGTCCTGAGCGATCTCAAGAACCTCGTTTCCAATGCCAAGGAGATTGCGGTGGCCATGGCCAACGGCAACTACGATGACGTTACCCGGCAAGGATCGGCCGAAGAGGTGTCCTCAATTCTTGAGCGTCTCGTGCAGCTTGGTAATAGCGAACTTGAAGGTAGGTTCGTATTCTCCGGGCATCGCACCCAACAGAAGGCACTCTCGGTTTCCGCCAATGGAGTCGTTTACGACGGCAACGACGGTTTGATTGAGTATCAGATAGAATCGTCATCTCGCATGGGGATCAACCTGGTTGGCTCAGATGTATTCCTGGCTCAAGTCAGTACACTGGGAGAGGATGCCGACCTCGGCGCGGGTGTAACCGATGCCACTCTCCTGAGTGATCTACACAATGCTGCTGGTATTGACCAGGATGTAGGCACGTTTACCGTTATCGACGAAAACCTGGGCCTGTCGGTTAACGTTGATGTCAGCGCCATGGTGACAGTGGGCGACCTGTTCGATCCCGTTACCGGAGTAAACGCCCAGCTTGTGGCTGGAGGAATCACCAATGTCGAGTTAAAACTGGGGGCCGAAGGAAACAACCTCCTGCTGGATACTCTTGGTAATGGAACGATTTCGACTACTACCGAACTTGACAGGATCAACAATGGGCATGGTCTGGATTTACTACCGGGTAACTTCATCGTAACTGATGGTGCGGCAGTTAACATCCAGATTGATGTGAGCGGAGCGACCTCGATTGGTGATGTCATCACCGCATTCAATACGCAGATGGCTGCGGCTGGCTATGCCACCGTGACAATGAGCATCAACGCCGGTAACACCGGTCTTGATATAACAGACAGCACTGGCACGCTGGGGTTCTCTGTTGATGATGTTTCCCCCGAGCGGGCGACCGCTCTTGGTCTGGGAATTCGCGGTACTATTGATCCGGTTCTGTCGGGTACCGACCTGGAGCCGATACCGAGCATCGTCATCGAGGAAACCACTGGAACTACAGCCTCTGATTTGGGAATATTGGGAACTCACACCGGGGATTTCTCCGGTAATGATCTGGACCCTCGAATGCTGGCCACCACTAATATCGCTGATCTCCAGAACGGCAACGGGATGGAATTCGGACGGCTGGTTATACATCAGGGAGAAACCACAAGAACGATAGACCTGTCTTCTTCAGCTCTAGTGACAATTCAGGATGTTCTGGATGTGCTTAATAACTCTGGTATTGACATCACCGCCTCGATCAACTCCTCGAGTCGCGGGATTCAGATTGTCAGTAATGACACCGATGCCTCCTTCATCATTGATTGCGACACAACGGACGAAACGGCGAAACAGATGCAGCTTTGGGGATCGAGTGATACTATGGGGTCGATGATTCTTCTGCATACTGCCCTTGAGAACAACGATCAAGAGGGCGTCGGAATGCTTCTGGCCAATATGGATGACTCTATGCAGCACCTGCTCAATCTCCGAGCAGGAGTTGGATCCAAGTCCATCAGGCTGGAAGGGACCCTGAGCCGGATCACCGATTTGGAATTGAATTTCACGAGTCTTCTAAGTGATACTGAAGATGCAGACATTACCGAGCTGGTGACTCAACTGGCTGTATATGAAAATAATTACCAGGCAGCGCTGATGGCAACCGCAAGAATTGTACAGCCGTCGCTGATGGATTTCTTACGATAGGACTTTAACTGAGGATATGTCTATGTTGGTGCAGAGTGATCGTTTTGGGTCGCTGGAGATCCCTGAGAACAAGATAATCACGACTAAGAAACCAATTCTTGGCTTTGAGAAGCTAACGAAGTACTGCTTGATTGAGCAGGAGGATTTTCTTCCTTTCAGGTGGTTTCAGTCAATTGAAGATCCACGCATCGCGTTTATCGTGGTCAACCCGACTGTGTTTTTCGCGGACTATAAAATTCGTGTTCATTCCAAGGAGGTGGCCGATCTTGGAGTGCAGTCGCCAGAAAACGTGGAAACCTATGTGATCGTAACAGTGCCCGAAAATCCCAAGGAAATGTCGGTTAATCTACAGGGACCGATCCTTATTAACACTGAGAACAATCTGGGCAAGCAACTGGTGTTGGTCAACTCGGACTATCACGTTCAACATCCGCTGCTCGACGCGAGCGAGACTGATCCCCAGGTGGAGCAGCCAGAAGTCGAAGAGCCGGTGGGCGTGTAGTACACACATCAGGGCTTCCTGGCGTACCCCTTGTTGCGTAGGCTCGCCGCAGAGGAAAACACAAATCCCCAGTGTCTCATGGGGCAGGTAGCTGCTGACAGATGGGTGAGCCGGAAACACAAAATGGAGCATCGTGATGGCTCGCAAGCAGAAGAATCAAAAAACATCGTCCAATAAATCACGGCGTCAACAAACGACAACCCCACAAACAGTTCTGGAAAAGGCTGTAAAGGCAAATCCAGATGACGTTGCTGCCCGGCTATGTCTGGGTGAGTGGTATCTGAAGAACGATCAAGCGGAAAGCATCCTCGAAACGATCGAGCCAATTGAACAGCAGTGCCCGATTTCTGATGTCGATCTTCGAGTGGATTATAACCGTCTGAGGGCCTATGGGCTGACTAACAAGGGACAGTACCCAGACGCGGAGAAGGCTGTGTGCCGTCTGATGGAAGATGTCCCCGATTCTCTGGATGCCTGGTACTTGTTGGCCTATGTTCATCTCGCTATGCGCGAGTACGACCCGTCCGAAAGGGCGGCTCGGAAATTCCTTTCACTTTATGCCGACAACACGGCTAGCACAACGAGGCAATCCTTTGCATCTACTCCGGGTCATCTTTCTCAGGTTCACAATACGCTGGGATCGGTTCATCAGGCTCGGGAAGCGATCTCCGAGGCGCGTAAGGCTTTCGAAAACGCGATAGAGGCTGACGAGCGTAACCATCTGCCATATCTTAATCTGGCGAAAATCTACGAGAGATCACATAAACTTGGGCAGGCACGTGAGGTAATCAAACGAGGCATTCGCAACTGTCCTCAGGTTCAGGAATTACGTCTTGTGGCTCGATCTCTGGAGCGGGGTGCAACCGTTTCGGCTTGTATGATCGTTAAGAACGAAGAAGAACTGCTGCCGGACTGTCTTGCCTCCATCCGAGACTGGGTTGATGAGATCATTGTTGTAGACACCGGTTCAACGGATAGCACGGTCGAGATTGCAAAATCCTATGGAGCCAAACTATTTCATCAGAAATGGGAAGGGGACTTCTCCAAACATCGTAACTACTCCACAGATCAGGCAACCAGTGATTGGATCTTTGTTATAGATGCCGATGAGCGTTTTGTCGAGGACGATCTTGATATAATCCGTCGTCACATGAATGCAGGGAAACACAGAGCAATCGCAGTCAATGTGTTGAATCACAGTGGCAAATTCGACGAGAACGTGACTTCACTTACCTCGATCCGACTTTTCAAGCGAGAACTCGGACTCACCTATGAGGGTATTGTACACAATCAGCTGGTTATTGATTCCGAGGAACCGATTGCGCATACTTCAGCCCGGATCAAGCATTTGGGATATGGTCTCACTGAGGAGCGGATGGCGACCAAAACCAAACGAACTATCGATCTCCTTGAGAAACAACTTCAGGATAATCCCGACAATGCTTTTGCCCATTTCAACTACGCACAGGTGCTACTGGGGCAGGATACTGCAAAGCACCCTGAGAATGCCCGCCATATAATTGATGCCGCCCGGCGTGCAGTCGAATTGACCAATCCTGATGAAGGCAGCCATGACGACCGTAACGTCCATTTGATGGCTCTCTATCAACTGGCGATGACCCATTTCATTATAGGCGAGGATGCCGCAGGGGAGAGTTATGCTCTTCGGGCACTGGAACTGACCCCGGATTATCTCGATCCAATTCTTCTGTTGGGGAATATCTGTGTCCGGAGCAACCGCTTCGATGAGGCCGAGCGGTATTACAACCGTTACCTTGAGACCCAGGCTAGAGTGGCACAAACTGCTGGCATGGAAGAGATGTTGTTGATGCACCCGTGTAGTTTCCAGTACGCCTACTATGGGCTGGGACTGGTCACAGAGTACCGCCGGGATTGGTCAGCAACAACCCGATATTTGCAGAAGGCACTCGATCAGAATCCCGAGTTACTCGATGCCAACGCCCGGTTAGGCAGAGTCTGTCTGGAGCTTAAGCAATACGAAGAGGCGGAACAGTCATTTGAGAAACAGCTTAAAATCGAAAGTTCATCACATCAAGCTGCGGTCGGATTAGCTTGTGTGTTTCAGGCCACACAACGACAAGAAGAGGCTGACAATTGGTTGGTTAAGGCGCTTGACATGCTTCCCGGCGATCATCCAGCCCTCATCGAATATGCCCTCATGCTCGAAGAAGCCGATCTTACCGGGCAGGCATGTGCGTTTATCGACAAGATGACAACCTCTGAGGCAGTACCGACTGAAACACAACGTCGTCTGGCACAATGTTGTTTCCGATTGGAAAAATACGATCATGCGGCTATGCTTTATGAGTTATTGGTTCAAACTGAAACAACGGATGCCGACCTTCTGAACGATCTGGCTGGTTGCTATTTCAAGACCGAAGATTATTCCAGGGCAGAAGAACTTTATCAGAAGGCAACCGAAATACCTCAGGCACCGGCGGTCACATTCCGCAATCTTGGCTTGGCTCGGATCAATCTCGAAAAGATAGATGCGGCCGCAGTTGCCCTGGCAACATATTACGAACTTGCCCCCGACCAGTACGAAATAGCACGCCTGCTGGGCGATTTGAACCTGCAGCTGAAAGATTACAACACCGCCCTTACATACTATGAACGGTTCTTACAGGTCAATCCCCAGGACCCACTGGCATTGTTTGGCCTTTCCGAATGCTATCTGCTGATGGGGCATAGAGAATCAGCTATAATGGGCTATGAGCGCGTACTCCAGTGGGATCCCGACTTTACCCCCGCACTGGAGCGCCTTGCCCAGGCTCGCGAGATGGTTCAGAAGGCTTGATTTGGTGCTTTTTTACCCTTTTTTCAAAGCCTTAGAAAACTCCCATTCAGCTCGTTAAGTAAAATAGTGGTCTGCCGATTAAACCTCTATGGAAATGTGAGAAGGAATTTGAAGCCAACATGAGCGACTATAATATGGAGAAACATGGAAGAAAGGGGTTGCATAGGAAAACAGCCCTCGAATGTTATGACATAGGAAGTGACTATCCTGAGAATTTGATCGAACTTAATAAACTGGGTAAGGATACCCTAAACGATCCAAGGAGGATGACACATGTCACTTCGTATTAACCACAACCTGGCGGCACTCAATGCTCACCGTAATCTGGTGAACACTACTGCTGCGTTGTCGAAGTCGATGCAGAAACTGTCTTCAGGTTTCCGCATCAACCAGGGTGCTGATAACCCTGCCGGTCTGGTTATTAGTGAGCAGTTCCGTGCTCAGATTGCCGGACTTAACCGAGCCATTGAAAACTCGGAAGGATCGATCAGCATGATTCAGACGGCTGAGGGTGCTCTTAACGAGGTCAACAACCTGTTGATTTCGATGAGAGAACTGGCCATTCACGCGGCCAACGAAGGCTTCAACGACGCCGATCAGCTTGCTGCTGACCAGGCGGAAATTGAAAACGCCATCGCCACCATCGACCGTATCGCTGCCAACACGCAGTTTGGCACCAAGAAGTTGCTGGATGGTTCCCGCGAGAACACCGCGACCATCACCAGCACCAACACTTCTGACTTGTCTGTTCTTCAGTCTGGTCTGTCGACCGGTACTCATTCCATCACGGCGACCAAGACAGCCGATGCTTCGTCAACGTTGAATACTATTGCCACCGGTCTCTCGCTGGCTAATACCGACGGTGATCCAAGCAATCTGACTGCTGGTGTTCACAACATTCAAGTCATCCAGGCGTCTGACACTGCCAAGACAACCTCAGATGCGTTTTTGATCAACGACCCATTTGCTGAAACCAATGCTTTTGTGGTCGGTGCTGCTGCTGTCGGTCAGGTAGATTCCGATGCTAACCTCGCAGCCGCTGTCGCTGGCGATGTTGGTACATACAATGTTACTTTGCAATATTGGAATGCCACAACCGGGAATACGGCTGAGCATGCTATCAGCTTTGACGTTGCGTTGAATGATGTAGGGACACAAGTAGCGGCTGCAATAAACACTGAGATTGCCGCTATTTCAGAATTGGCTGGTAAGATCACGGCGGTGGGAGGTGCAACTGGCAACCTGCTTAACATCACTACTGTTGACAATGGTGCCCAGAATGCTGTGAGAGTGTCCGGTTTTGTAGACAATCCGGGCAATGGCTATTTCAACTTCACAACCGGTAGCAACCGGGGAACCTCGAACGGTGATCTGAGTATCACTGCGACTACGGCCGCAAATTCCTCTGGCACAACGGCAACAGTCGCGGTTGCTGACGGTACGTACGCGACTCTCTCTTCGCTCGTGGACGCGATAAACGTAGGAATAGACAACCAGGCCACTTTCAATGACGTTGATGGTGCCAGCACCGACAATGACCTTGTGGCTTCCATATTCGATTCGAACAAGATCCAGATCACAACTCGCGACGAAGGTTCGACCTACAGTATCCAGATGGCCGCAATGGGCGTTGATGCTGGCGATCTCGAGTTTGCCCTGGGTATGGGTGTGGAGTCAGTTGCGAACAGTGGTACTGATGCCAGAGTCAGTTTTGACGAATATGTCAACTCTATCAACGACGTCAAGTATGATGGTACTTCGACGGTTACCATTGAAAACGCAGTAGCTGGGGAAGCTAACCGCGGTACAGTTTCTATGATTGTCGCCACCGGTGCCACCACTGGTGTTGACCTCGGTGGTGCCC
>JAHOYZ010000034.1 GCA_019038695.1 Candidatus Zixiibacteriota bacterium | reverse complement strand
CATAAGCGTTAATGCGCACTATTGCGCGTCGGTCCCCGAAATCAGCTTTTCCAAATATTTGACAGGAAGAACGAAGCTTCGACAAAAGCCTGGAAAAAAACAATGAGGGATACCAGTCATACATGGCTTATATATCGGCTAAACACAACAATGTCAATAGCTAATATGAAAAAAAACGATCGGTCAATCGACCCGTGATAACTTGACCGCGAAATGCCCTTGACCAATTCAATTCAATTGCGTATCTTACTTTTTACTGTGAATCTACTGATAGTGGGTTCATTCCGGGGCAGGCACGTAGCCCTGCCTGCAAATGTTGCACTCATGCGACGCCAAAGCTGCATTCCTTTTTCTAGAGGAGGTGATGCTCTGACGTAAGAACATTTATCAATTAATTAGGTAATTTAATAGTAAACTCTCTTCTCACCGGAGGGGCCATGAAAAGGTTCATGATTTTCCTGTCGTGCGTTCTTTTTCTCATTCCGATTGTTGTTTCAGCAGACCAGATTAAGCAAGTAGACCAACCTAGAGATATTCCGGCATTCCTTGGTTATGTCCAGGACGAGTTCATTGTTGTCCTTGATCACAACATGGGCCGCATGGAAGTAAGTCAGGCTTCTAATGCCGTGGCACACATTGGCGATGCAGAGTTTGATGCGATCTCTGACAAGTTTGCAGTGTCTCGCATCAAGCAACAGTTCCAGGGTGCTGGTGCCAGTGCCAAAACGGCCGAATTAGCCAAGTATCATAAAATAAAATTTGAATCGGGCGATCTTGACGATGCGATGGCCGCCTATCGCAATCATCCCTTGGTGGAGAAGGTTGAACCGATAGGCATTCATGCAATGTTTGCCACTCCCAATGACGGCTATTATGACCCCTATCAATGGTATCATAATCAGGCAAACGACGACGATATCGATTCCCCCGAAGCCTGGGATATACAGACTGGCTCAACGTCGATTATCATCGCAGACCTCGATTCAGGAACGCGATACTATCATCCCGATCTGGGTGGAGCGAACGCTACTGTCGCCAATCCGGGAGCGTCTCGGGGCAACATGTGGATCAATGATGCCGAGTTGAACGGCTCCGCCGGCGTTGATGATGACGGCAATGGCTACATTGATGACTGGATTGGTTACGACTTCATCGATGGCGTCAGCAACTGCTGGACCGGTGAAGACTGTAACGACAAAGATAATGATCCTCGCGACTTCAACGGTCACGGCACTCATACGGCCGGTATCATTGGCATGCTAACCAATGACGGTTACGGTATGGCTGGAACTGCCGGTGGCTGGGGCAATGGTTCCCAGGCCGTAACCGGAAACGGTGTCAAAGTCATGGCGCTCCGTATGGGGTATTCGTACAACTACTTAGGCCAGGAATACGGCGTAGTGATGATGGATGCCGCCGCCGAGGCGTTTTACTATGCCGCCAATAATGGCGCCAATATCGCCACATGCTCATGGGGTTCCTCTAACTCCGGCGGTATTGCCGCTGCCGCCGATTATTTCATCGCCAATGGCGGGTTGATTTTTGTCGCTTCAGGAAACGACGGTTCGGAATCTGCCCCTTATCTGAACAGCCGCAGCGACTGTATTTCGGTGGCCGCTACCGATGAAAATGACGCCGCCGCTTCATTCACTACATATGGCACCTGGGTTGATATTTCGGCACCAGGTGTTGGCATCTATTCGACCTATCACGACCACACCGATGCGGCGACCACCTTCTGGGCCAGCATGGACGGGACCTCGATGGCCTGCCCGATGGCGGCTGCCGTTGCAGGTCTGATCTGGTCGCAGAATCCTACCTGGACAGCCTCGCAGGTTGAGGACCAGCTTTATAGTAGCGCCGATGATATAGATGCGGAGCTAGCTTCCAAGTACATCGGCAAGATGGGTGCGGGTCGTATCAATTCGTACAATGCCGTTAACACTGGTCCGCCGCCGCCGCCGGTGGCTGCTTTCGTCGGCTCCCCGACTTCGGGCACCGAGCCATTAACGGTAAACTTCACTGATCAGTCGACGGGTAGTATCACTGACTGGAGTTGGACGTTCGGTGACGGCGGGACTTCTACAACACAGAGTCCGTCTTACGAATACACAGCGGCAGGAACCTACACTGTCACCCTGACCGTAACCGGTCCGGGTGGATCCGACGATGAAATCAAGACCAACTACATCACCGTTGATCCGTGCGTGGTTCCTACAGCCGGGTTCACAGGATCGCCAACTTCAGGTGAAGTACCGTTGCTGGTCAATTTCACTAATTCCTCCAGCGGTGCTACTTCGTATTCGTGGACTTTTGGTGATGGCGGCACTTCGACGGCCACTAATCCCAGTTACACGTATAATACGGCTGGTACTTACACGGTCGAATTGACCGCGACTAACTTCTGCGGTGATGATGTATTCACCAGAGTGGATTATATCACCGTCACATGTACAGCACCAACAGCCGGTTTCACCGGTTCACCGACATCCGGCGACTATCCGCTGAGCGTGAATTTCACTGACCAGTCAAGTGGTGCCACGTCGTATTCGTGGACATTTGGTGATGGAGGTACTTCGACTACGGCCAGTCCGTCGTACACCTATACTGCAGCCGGGACCTTCACCGTTACGCAAACCGTTACGAACTCTTGCGGCACTGATCAGCTAGTCAGGACTGACTATATCACCGTGACGGAACCGCCGCCTCCACCACCAACGGCTGACTTTGTTGGTAACCCCACCAGTGGCAATTACCCCCTGACAGTAGACTTCACTGACCAGTCAACCGATGGCCCGACGAGTTGGAGTTGGACCTTTGGGGACGGTGGTACTTCCACAGCCCAGAATCCTTCGTATACCTACAATACGGTAGGAACATACACGGTGACTCTGACTGCCACCAACGCCTACGGCTCAGATGACGAGACCAAGACGGACTACATCACCGTGAACGAGGAAAGTTTCGCTGAGAAGACCTATGCTCAATCTGAGACTTCTGTTCTTGGAACATATAGTGGCACGTTTGCCAATACAGTGGCGAGTGATGATGCCTACGAAGTGATTACCGAATCGGAATCCACCGGCCATCCGCGCAAAGTCACCAGCAATGCCGAACACCAGTGGACCTTCAATGTGGGAGGCGGCGCGACGGTGACGTTCTTCCTGGAAGCCTATCGCTCAACTAACAGTGACGGCGATGATTTCATCTTCGAGTACTCGACCGACGGCGCTACCTGGTTGTCGTTGACAACGGTGGCTTCGGCTACCGAGCAGGTGTACAATGCTTCCTTGCCAGCCTATACCAGTGGAACGGTCTATGTCCGTACGCGTGACAGCAATCGCTCCTGGGGACTGACCAGTCTCGATGCCTTATATATCGATCAGATGTATATCGAATTTGAGTCTACACCCGGACCTCCTGTGGCTGATTTCTCAGCTTCTCCGACTTCTGGTCCATACCCTCTGGCAGTGAACTTCACTGACATTTCGACCGGCAACCCAACGAATTGGAGTTGGGACTTCGGGGATGGCGTGGGCACTTCGACGGCTCAGAATCCCGGTTACACCTATCCGAACATTGGTACATATACTGTAACCATGACAGCAACCAACGCCTACGGTTCTGATGTCGCTACCATGGTTGACTATATTAACGTTACCGATCAACCCAGCGATGAAATGCATGTGGCGGATATTGCGGTTGGACGAGCGAAGTCCGGTCCCAACTATTTTGGCACCTGCACTGTCACTATCCAGGATGATGTTGGTGGAGCGGTCGCCGGGGCCACTGTGTACGTTACTGCAACCGGTCCGACCGGAGGAACTTACAATGGCGTCACAGCGGCCGACGGCACAGTTGATTTCCAGACAGCAGGTATGAAGAAACCTGTTGGAGAATGGTGTTTTGAGGTAACGAACGCTACTCATGCGACCATGACCTACAATGCCGGCGCTAATGCTGTGACCAAATCGTGCGAGAGTGGTGATCTCTTTGCCAACGGTGGCGTTACGGGCATGATCGCTGAGGAGTTTGGTCTCTCTCAGAACTATCCTAACCCGTTCAACCCGACCACCGAAATTGGCTTCGCCCTGAGTCAGGCCGGCCACATAACGATTGCTGTCTTCAATATTACAGGACAGCAGGTTGCAACTCTGGCCGACGGTTCCTATGGAGCAGGTCAGCACTGTGTTACGTGGGATGCGACGAATTATGCTTCAGGCATGTATTTCTATCGTATTCAGACCGACGCGATGACTGAAACCAGGAAAATGCTGCTTATGAAGTAGCCTTTCATCGTAAATTGATTTTCGTAAGGGACAGGTCATTCGGGCCTGTCCCTTTTTCTCTGGCGAGATTCAAGCGGATTTGCTAATAGTCCTTGTGGCATTTGAATCTACCGACTATTTTAGTCGGGATTAGAAAGATGCTCTCTTGAATTGTGAGGACAGGAGTACGGCAACCAAGTTTTCTCAACAGCGAGGCAAGTGGGTCTGTGCTCTCCTTATCGTTAGCTTCCTAACCGCCGCCCAAGCCACGGCCCAACGGGCCGAAATCGACAAAGACTATTTTCAGGATTTGTCCACCGCTTCTCTATTGTGCATCGGAACTCATAACATCGGCAAGCTGGTATTTGGCATCACCAATTTCGGTATGGTCGGTATTGGCGAAAACCGAGGGGTGACATTGGATTGTTTCTCAGGTACCAGGGTCCGGTATGGCGAATACCCAAAGGGGAGCGGCAATTCCTGTTTCTACAAAGGCGGTTTGTGGATCGGTGCAGTGGTTGATGGCGACACCCTGGTCAGTACAGGGGCCGAGGGGAATAATCAGTCCCGTGAGTTTCTCGCCGTAAGTCCCATGATCCGTCGATCTACGCTCGACCCTCTGGCTGATGAATTCTCTGACGCAATATCCGAACTGGATTACATCGGAGTCTATGCCGACACTTTTTCCGCCATTTCTACTTTTGACCCTATCGAGCGACGGTTACACACCCCCCTGGGAGTGCAGGTGACCCAGCGGTCCTTGTCATGGTCGTACGCCCACACTGATGACTGGGTTATCATCGAATACACAATTGAGAATGTCGGCAACAATTTCCTCCAGGACCTGTACGTCGGGGTCTACTGGGACGTTGATGTGCATAAGGGAGGGATTGACCTTAACAGATCCAGGGATCCGTATGGCCGCAAGTCCAATCCCGGAGGAAGCGAGGACCTTGGCGGGTATATCCAAACTTCGGAATACGAGTATAAGAGCTGTGTTTATCGGGACACTGTCAATATTGCCTGGACGGCCGATAATGATGGCGATTACAAGGGCGGAGATTTCACAGTGCCCAACGTCGCTGCCCTGCGGGTACTTGGCATGGCCGGCACTGAGCACACAGTGAGCTTCAACTGGTGGTCGTTCAACTATTCCTCCTCCTACGATTTCGGACCGCAGACCAAGGAGGGCTTCCGTCAGATGGGCAATGGCATAGGTACCCCCATAGGAGATCGAAACAAATATGCCATGATGAGTAACGGACACATCGATTATGATCCTGTTTATGCTCTGGCTATCCAGGCGGTTGACCAGGTATGGGCCAAACCCAGTAGCAAAGTAGCCCAGCGAATCACTCGTGGACTTGATTTCCAGTATGTACTCTCAGTGGGACCGTTTGACATGCTACCCGGATCAGAGATTGTAGTGCCAGTGGCATTCGTGGCTGGTGAAAACCTACACCGTGAACGGTATAATCTTTACTTTAACATGTTGCGCAACTATCAACCTGATGAATTCAGATCCGGCCTGGATTTCACTAGCCTGAAAGCCAACGCGGATGTGGCCGCAAGAGTATACGACATCCCCGGAGTCGATACGGACGGTGACGGCTATTCAGGAGCATTCCATGTCTGCGACATTGTGGATACTTTCTATTACAAAGGTGACGGCGCTCCAGACCTGGTTGCAGCAGCCCCACCTCCGAGTCCGGACTTGAGATTATACCCAATCCGCAACGGAATAAGGCTTCGCTTCAATGGTCTTCGCTCCGAGAATACTCCGGATTTGTTTTCCGGCGAGATTGATTTCGAAGGATACCGCGTTTACATCGGCCGAGATGATCGAGAAGAGAGTTTCTCGCTTATAGCATCATTTGACCATCATAATTACGACAAGCATACGTTCACTCATCAGCATCGCCTTCAGAACTACTTCCAGGTGATGGATACCCCATTCACGCTTGAGAAACTTCGCTGTTTGTACGGTTTCGCGGCGGACTCCTGTATGGATTCAGCCTTTTCACCCCTTAACTACACGTATCATCACCCATATATCCACCCGCTCTTCCCTGAGGATTCGATCTTCTACTTCACGAAACACGGGTACAATCAGTCGAATCTGAATGCCTCGGCCCCTATCCACAAGATTTTTCCTGACCAACCTCCGCCCGGTTCATTAGAACATTTTGAGCCCGATGAATTGACCGATGACGGCTACCCGAAATACTACGAGTACGGGTGCACGATTGAGAATCTTCTTCCCAACGTACCCTACTACGTGAGCGTTACCTCTTTTGATGTCGGGTCGGTCATAACCGGTCTGGCGTCGCTCGAATCTTCGATTCTGATAGGAGCCAAATACGCTTACCCGGAAGATGCGTGGGATCATCTGGATGACGAAGTTGGCAATGTCTATGTCTTTCCCAACCCATACCGTCAAGATGCTTACTACCGTGTCTACGGACTGGAAGGGTTGGGTATGGAGGATCGTTCGCGCGACCGCGTACGCAGGATCACGTTTGCCAACCTACCTCCTCGCTGTACCATTAGCATTTATTCTCTCGATGGTGACTTGATCCGCAAAATGGATCATGACATTGATCCATCAGACCCGATTTCACCATACCACGAGTGGGATCTAGTATCGAGGAATACACAACTGGTTGTCTCTGGTCTCTATTATTGGATAGTAGAGAACGAGGACGGACAGACCCAGATCGGGAAGTTAGCAATTCTTCTTTAATGATATATCAAGTCGCACGATTGGTACAAATAGTTTGCTCCGATTTGGATCGTGTATTATTATAAAAGTGAAGAACCTTATCGTCAGGAGGGAATATGGCAACGTATATTATGGCCATGACTATCAACCCGGCCGCGAAAAAGGAACACCCCGATCTTTCGCATCATGTTAACCAATCGCTGGAAATCTTTACCAAGAACAAAGTGATCGTTGAGAAGTTGTACGCCACCCTCGGTAGGTACGACTTCCTGGCCGTGTTCCAGGCGGAGGATCAAATTGTAGCTTTCCGGGTGGCTTCGGAAATTAACAGTGCGGCTATTCTCGAAACAGAGACCTGGCCGGTTATTCCGTTCGAAGATTTCGCGCAACTGCTATGATCGGAGAAAGGTGTTTCTTGCATTGAGAGCCAGAAGCACCATAAGGAGCATTCAGATAGCGTGCCTGCTGGTCATCGGCGTCGCGTTCATCTCGAGCTGCTCCGAATCAACCGGTCCAAAAGAAAACGAGCCAGAGATCACGCGGTATTACACCTACCGCGTAGTCACCGAATATCCGCATGATGCTGCCGCCTTCACGCAGGGTCTTGCGTACGTTGATAGTACGCTTTACGAAGGGACTGGGAAATTTGGTCATTCCTCGCTTCGCAGAGTAGAGCTGGAGACCGGAGCGGTTGAGGTGATGATAAATTTGTCGGCTCAGTACTTCGGCGAGGGTATCACCGTTCTTGGTGACCGCATATTCCAACTGACCTGGCAATCAAATGTGGGATTCATTTATGATCGCACAACACTTGATTCGCTGGGACAGTTTGAATATAGCACCAGTGGCTGGGGGCTCACCCATGATGGCTCACGTTTCATCATGAGCGATGGCTCAGCGACGCTGTATTTTCGGGATACGACAACCTTTGATGTGATTAAAACGATCTCGGTTCATGATTCTTCAGGTGCGGTTTCACTGCTTAACGAACTGGAATTCATCAACGGCCAGATATATGCTAATATCTGGATGGCTAACCGCATCGTACGTATCTCACCAAGTACCGGCTTTGTCACCGGATCAATTGATCTCACTGGCATTATCGAGTGGACCTCGGGGATGGATGTGCTCAACGGTATTGCCTATGACTCGAAGAACGACAGACTTTTTATAACCGGTAAAAACTGGCCCAAGCTGTTTGAGATTGAGTTGGTAGAAGTAGAATCTGATGAGTGAAGGATCGCTCGCAGGATCATGATCGACCCGAACTACACCCTCGTCACCGCAGTTGATTGCAGTGATCTGCTGGCGATAAACAATCCGCTCGTCGTTGAGTCGTGGCCGGAGTTTATGCTTCACGATGCGGTCGCTGGGCTTCACTGGAATGACCTATTTCATAGGTTTCCTGAGTATCAATTCTCGTTGCTTGATCAGGATACTCAAAAGGTCATTGCGGCTGGCAATTGTATCCCTCTCGCGTGGGATGGTGACCCTTCTCAACTGCCTGACAAAGGCTGGGATTGGGCGCTTGCTCAGGGAGTCGATGATTTGGCCAACGGAAGGCAGCCCCACACTCTGTGCGCATTGCAAATTATGGTAGCGGGGTCGCATCGAGGTAAGAAGCTCAGTTCACAAATAATCGAGATTATGAAGAAGATCGGTTCTGACAATGGTCTCAAAAGACTTATCGCGCCTGTTCGTCCCAACTTCAAGAGCCGCTATCCCCTCACCTCGATGAACAATTATATCAAATGGGAAAACAGCCACGGGCTGCCGTTTGATCCGTGGTTGCGAGTTCATTTCAGGATGGGGGCAGAAATCATAAATGTCTGTCCTCAGGCAATGCACATTAGTGGTTCGATCACACAATGGGAGCAGTGGACAGAGATGCCGCTTCCTGAGAGCGGTCGATACATCATTCCCGGAGCACTAGTGCCGGTCGAAATAGATCGCAACGCCGACACAGGTATCTACGTAGAGCCGAATGTATGGATGGTTCACAGGCAAGCCTGAAGTATTATGAGTATGCGCAAACAATTGGAGCAAGTAGCCATCGAATGGATGCGGGAATTGTGGACAGCGGGTAATACATCTGCAGTTGATCGCCTTCATGCGGCTGACTTCGTTGATCACAGTGCTGCCGGACGAGATACTTCCAACAATGGATTCAAGGAAGGGATCAGGAAGTTTTTTACTGCTTTTCCGGATTTCCATCCGACCGACGATCATCTGGTCATTGATGCCGAGCAAAGTGAGGTAACGATACGCTGGACGGCGGAAGGGACGCATCAGGGAGAATTTCTGGGTGTGGCTCCGACAGGTAAACGGATTACGTTTCGTGGAATTGAGATTTTGCGAATTGTCGATGGGATAATCACCGAACGATGGGGAGAATGGGATGGATTTGATTTACTGGACCAGTTGCATGCTCCCACCTCTGAGGACAAACAGTGAATACCAATATCTCCGCTCTGGCGGTACGGCCGTATGAGTTGTCTGATGAGGAGGCTGTAGTCGCGCTGTGGAATGTGGCATTCCCCGACCCGGCTCCTCACAACGACCCACAAACAGCAATTGCTCGTAAGCAGGAAATACAGCGAGAGCTGTTCTTTGTAGCAACCATTGAGGAACGCTTAGTGGGGACGGCCTTGGCCGGATACGACGGCCATCGAGGATGGGTATATTCGGTTGCGGTCGATCCCGAGTGTCGTCGCAGGGGGATTGGGGCGATGCTGATGACCCGTGTCGAGAGTGAGTTGGCTTGTATCGGATGCCCGAAACTCAACCTTCAGGTCCTGGCATCCAACAGCGAGGTAGTAGCGTTCTATCACCGACTTGGCTACCACGTCGAGGAACGGGTGAGCATGGGGAAGCTCCTGACTGGGAAAACGGACAGATAATCTCGAACGTCACTAACCTTCAACCCGTCAACACTTGACACTGGTGACTCAAGCGAGCATCATGCGTCATGTTTCTACCCTCAACATCTGCTGAACTACGCCGGCTCGACTGGAAACAACTCGACATAATCCTGGTGACTGGCGACAGTTATATTGACAGTCCGTATGTGGGCATAGCGGTAATCGGGAAAGTGCTCCTCGACGCCGGTTTCAAAGTGGGTGTTATCGGCCAGCCCAACATCAGTACGGATCGCGACATCACTCGTCTTGGCAAGCCGCGTCTTTTCTGGGGAGTGAGCGGTGGTTGTATCGATTCGATGGTAGCCAATTATACAGCGTTGAAGAAAAAAAGACGGACCGACGATTTCACCGCCGGTGGGCAGAACATTCATCGTCCCGATCGGGCGGCTATCGTTTACAGCAACCTGATCCGGCGTCACTTTAAGAACAGTCCCCCGATTGTCCTCGGCGGGATCGAAGCCAGCCTTCGTCGTGTCTCGCATTACGATTACTGGTCAGATCGTGTCCGTCGTTCCATCCTTTTTGACGCCAAAGCGGATTACCTGCTATACGGGATGGCTGAGCGCAGTATCGTCGAACTGGCAACCAGCCTACGGGACAATTCCGACGTATCCGGCATTCCCGGGTTATGTCGTATTGCGTCCGCGCCAGTACCGGACTATGTCGTGCTTCCATCGCACGAAGAAACAGCCCGTGACAACCAGGTGATCACAGAGATGTTTCACACTTTTTACCGCAACAATGATCCGGTGACAGCCAGGGGGTTATGTCAACAGCAGGATACACGCTATCTTATTCAGAATCCGCCGGGGTCGTACCTGAATGAACAGGAATTGGATCACGTCTACGGGCTGGATTTCGAGCGCGACCTTCATCCGATCCATCGTCCTGACGGTAAAGTCAAGGCGCTGGAGACGATCAGGTTTGCTATCAACACCCATCGCGGCTGTTATGGTGAATGTAATTTCTGCGCGATCGGGATTCACCAGGGACGGACTGTCCGCTGGCGGAGCGAGGAATCCATTCTGAACGAGGCTCGACTACTGACTCGTCATCCTGAGTTCAAAGGGAACATCCTTGATGTCGGTGGTCCTACGGCCAACATGTACGGTTTCGAGTGTCCGCGAAAAGAGACCAAGGGGAATTGTAACGACAAGCGGTGCGTATTCCCTAAAGTGTGCCGGACTCTTCGGCCCGATCATTCGCGACAGACGGCGCTACTGAAAAAGATACGAAAGATTCCCGGCATCAAACGGGTGTTTGTCGCTTCTGGTTTGAGACATGACATGGTTCTGGCGGACAAGAAACACGGTCCGGCTTATCTCGACCAACTGGTGCGGCACCATGTGTCAGGGCAGTTGAAATTAGCTCCGGAACATTCCGAAGAAGCTGTTTTAGAGATGATGGGCAAACCAGGACGGAAGGATCTGCTTGATTTTCGTGAGGCGTTCTTCCGCTCTACCAAACAGGCCAACAAGAAGCAGTTTCTCACTTACTACATTATCGCTGCGCATCCGGGGTGCACCGAGGAGCAGATGCAAAAGCTCAAGAAATTCACCAGCCAGAAACTCAAGATCAACCCGCGACAGGTTCAGGTTTTCACACCGTTACCTTCGACCTATTCGGCCCTGATGTATCATACGGAGACAAATCCGTTTACCGGCAAGCGCGTATTTGTAGAGAAAGGGCTGGCCGGCAAACAACGCCAGAAACGGATTATTGTTGATACAAAACGGCGGTAGGAACCCAATCCTACGTTTCTGTCACCCTTCCACGATTTGTCACCCCTGTGAAAACAGGGACCCAGTTCTGTATTCTCAAAATGGCTTTGTTTGGTAATACGCGTTTTGGCGTTTTGGCGTAACTCCTTGTCATTAGTTGCGTAATGCGAATTCTCTTATAGTTTCAAACGGTGAAATTGTAGTATAATTGGAGCACTTTTCGTATTCCTTTTGGATACGAGTTGGGGTTCGTTCGTTTTGTATATGTCTCATACACAAGGGCCGGAGAAAAGAAACTGGGGTGAGGTTGTGTGGAAAGTGAGGCAGGCATCGCCTGTTTTTTGTCATATGTCACCCTGATCGGAGTCGAAGCCTAATGCGATCCTACTTGCTCTCGCTCAGCCTTCCTTCGACACGCCGCAAGTCTGACAGGAGTTCCTTCAAGCACTTTGCAGGGAAACCGTTGGGAGCATTATTCGCATGAGGCCTTACTAGATCAAGCCCCTCTCGGTATGCTTCTGCCGCTTCTAACGGACGCCCCATTGAGTCAAGTACGTTTCCTTCCATACCAAGACTCCAGGCCACGCGTGGCTCATAGCACTCCGAGTCTGCCTCAGCGAGACGACGATAGATCTTCGTGCCCTCCCTGCTCGCACCCAGTGCCTGAGTCCATTCATTGAGTGCACACAGATGCTTCGAGAGGTTGCTTAGGCTGCTCGCCAAGTCCGGTTCATAGCGCGCCGGGTTTGAATTGGCAAGCCGACGCTGCACATCAAGAATCTCCTCAATCACTAGCCGTACCTCTTCGTTGCGGCCAAAGTGTGTGAGGCAATCCGCGAAGGCGTAGAGTCCCGCGGGCATGCTGGATTCGTAGCGTGCCGGACTTGCTACAGCCAGGCGACGCAAGATATCCACTGCCTCCTCTACCGTTCGCAACGCTTCGGCCCACTTGTTGTCTGCGCGAAGGTAAATTGAGATATTGACAAGACATCCGGCCAAGTATCGTTCATACGAGACCGCATCATTCTTGGAAAGAAGACGATATATCTTCAGAGCGTCTCTACCTGTACTCAGTGCCTTAGTACTAAACCCTTGCCTGCTTTGGAGGGCAGACAGGTTGGCTAGGACTAGTGCCAAGTGCGGTCCGTGGCGCTCAGGGTCCGATTTGGCAAGACGACGACAGATTGCAATTGCCTCCCTTATCACCGCCATAGCTTCCTCGTGAACACCATCGTCACTCAAGGAATTAGAGAGGCTATTCAATGCTGTCGCCAAGCCGTCTTCGAACTCACTTCGGCTCCTTGCTACCAAGCGACGCCAGACCTCTACTCCCTCCCTTATCGTTGCCAGCGCACTCTGATTGTCGCCAGCCCGTGACTGAAACACCGAGAGATTGACGAGTAGGCCTGCTCGTCCGCGATCATCGTCTGCGTTCTCCAGAAGCGTCTTCCATACTGCGATAGCTGTGTCGATAAGACCAATGTGAAGAAACTCCCTATTCACAAACGGCTGAATCAACTCGCATCGATCGGGATTCCCGGCGACTGCATCAGGTAGCCATTTGCTCAGACGATCGTCGAGAATGCCAAGGGCGATTTCGGCATCATAGCTCAGCCGAGCAAAACGATCCAAACCACCCTCAAGGTCATTCTCTAATGCCGCCCAGATGAGTTCCGGAGCGATCTCTTGATCCTCGGCAAGAACCTTGACCACAAACGCCGCCGCGACGATGTCCGGTTGAAGTGCCAAAGCAATATCATCACTGAGCACTCCGGTATATTTTAGCGTAAGCTTGACATTCGTATCTTCAGCAAAGCCGAGCTGCAGGTCGGGATTCTTTACCAACTCCTTGATCTGTTTCAAAGGCAATTCATCAGCAAGAGTCGCCATAGCAAGCAACCGCGCAAAACCAAGTTCATCTTCCAACCCAGCGCCCCTGGCTATATTGCGCAGACGCTTAAGCTCACGTTTGACCAGCGCATCGACAACGATTGGACCGGAATACTGCACCACGTGGTCGTCGGGATAGATAGCAGTGTAGACCGCAGCAGCCAGAACAAACAGGGCGCGATCATTCTCTTTCTGATGTCTCAGCCATTCGGCCAGAATCTCCTCGGACAACGGTGGCGGATTGCTACCGCGCAACTCAGCGGCTTTTTCCTGCGCACTAAGAAACAGCTTGTGGGCGTCGGCGGGGGACATTCGTTCCACAATCGTCGGAATTGGATCGTGTATGTCATCCGCTCCGCTATCCTCTATGATTGGCAGCCAGCTCTCCAACGGCTGGCGGGAGAGGAAAAGTACACGTACGCGTTGGCTCTTGTCCATCCCGGCCAGATCACAGAATAGCTCTCTGACGGCGTTTCGGTTCTCTTCGGGATAGTCCACAATCAAGAGAGTGCCCGCTTTGTTCATGGGGAAGGTCTGTGACTTGCGAAGGTCAACAAAGCCGGCTGCCCACCCCTTCCCTTTTAGCGATTCCGCAAACTCGGCCGCCAATCGGCTCTTGCCCACGCCGCCTTCGTCCTGCTGACGACCGGTTACAAATTTCATACGAACCGCCGGATCGCTTGCGGCCCAATCATCCAGTTCTTTCATCTGCTTGTCCCGACCGGTGAAGTCGGATAGACGCGTGTGCCAACTAAGCAAGGAGAGCTCAGACTGACCCTCCACAGCATCATGCCACGGGACTTTCAGATCGGAGGCAGCCTCAGGAGACGCCTCACCGCCACCAATATAACCGAAAGCGGTTACTTGGGGTCCGTAGTTTGGTCCTCCTACGGCAAGCAGATTGACAGTAAACAATACTCTACCCCTTGTACGGTACATTATCTACTCGTTGTGGGAATATAGGGCAGTATTGGCGTTGTGTCTATCGATAACGGGATATCACAGCAAGCTGTAGGGTACCGCGAAGAGTGGGACACGGGGGCGTCTGCCACCCCCCAAATTAGACAGAGACCAAATGATCGCATTTCTCTCCTGTCCACATCCTGCTCAGGTAACTCAGACTTAGAACAGAATCGGCCCAACGAGTTATATTAGAGTACCTTCTCCACCCAGTTATCGCGTTGTCAGACAAGGCATTAAGCGATCATGTCGGGATTGGCTCGGAAATTGCAGACTGATCATCTATGTGTTTCAAAACGAATACGGAGGCCTGCAATATGACGTACCGATCTGGGATATTCCGGTCAATTTATCAACTACACCAGCTACAGTCGGTGGTCATCATACTTCTCGTTACACTCTCAATCGTTTTCGTGGTTTCGTCCCCTGTTGAAGCCCAACTAAGAGCGCCCGGCGCCACCTCAAGCTCGGTTACCTTGACCTGGACCGCTCCTGGCGACGACAGCACTACCGGCACCGCCGCTCAATATGACATCCGTTACTCCACTTCGTTGATCGGCGACGACAACTGGAACAACGCCACTCAGGCAACCGAAGAACCGTCACCCCAGATAGTCGGCACTACAGAGATATTTGAAGTCACCGGCCTCGAGCCAAGCACTACATACTACTTCGGTATAAAGGCAGCCGATGAAATTCCCAATTGGTCCGCCCTATCCAATATTGCCATCATCAATACCGAAGCAGAGACGGAAACACCATCCGCCGTGGCTGATCTCAATATCAGCGACTACACCAGCACAGCCGCCACCCTGAGCTGGACCGCACCGGGTGATGACGGTACCAATGGCACTGCCAGCCAATATGAATTGCGTTATGCCACTTTCACAATAACAGCAGTCAACTTTGCCTCGGCTACGCTTGTCGCCGATCTTCCGGCTCCACAAGTAGCTGGTAGCGCCGAGACGTATACGGTCACCGATCTTAACCCGAGCACGACCTACTACTTCGCTCTCAAGACAGCGGACGAAGTCCCCAACTGGTCTGAGATTTCGAATGTAGCATCCGGTACTACCGGCCAGGAGGAGGTTCCTCCGGCGGACATTGATGATCTGATCGCCCTGGTTTCGACCACGACTACAATAGCTCTAAGCTGGACCGCCCCGGGCGACGACGGAACCAGTGGTACCGCTACCGAATATGAGTTGCGCTATGCCACCTTCCCTATCTCCTCACTTAACTGGGGAACAGCAACACTCGTTTCCGGCGTTCCGGACCCTGAGGAAGCAGGCGGTAGCGAGACATTCACTGTGGAGGGATTAACCGAGTCAACCACATACTACTTCGCCATCAAAACAGGTGACGAAGTCCCCAACTGGTCTGGAATCTCAAACGTTCTCAGCGCCGCAACCACCGGTGATATCAGTCCACCAACCGCTATCACCGATCTGGGACCAAGCGGAGGATAAGAAGGACTGACCAATGCCTTCTGCCCCGACAAGCCCGAAAGATCGGGTGAGCCGACCAGGGAAGGAATACCGTGAGAAACCATTGACAAAGTATCAAAAAAAGCGGTAGTCTAAAGGTCAGTACCCACGGTTCTACAGTATGCCCGTTTTCTCGTAAGGTTCGTGATTAAGGGGTTTACGGGTATGATCCGACAAGTTAGGTAAAGCTGGTTACGGAGAGAACAAATGCGAGAGATGTCCCCACATCAGTTATCAGACACTTTTCGATTCGTAGTCCTATCAATCATTGTTTCAGTCCTGATATTGCTGCCGATCTCCGATGTTCAGGCACAGTTGCGCCTTGCCTCTACCTCCAATAACTCTGTAATTCTCTCGTGGACTGCTCCCGGTGACGACGGAACTGAAGGGACTGCATCACAATATGATATTCGGTACTCCACGTCGTTGATCGACGACGCCAGCTGGAACAACGCCACGCAGGCAACCGACGAACCGAGTCCACAGATAGCTGGCGGAATAGAGACGTTTGAGGTCACTGAGCTCGACCCCGGCACCACGTACTACTTTGCCATAAAGACCGCCGACGAGGTCCCCAATTGGTCCACCCTGTCCAATGTAGTATCCTTCAGATTTAACACTGCGCCCTCTCCCCCTATCCCTCAGAGTCCACCGAATGATTCTATCATTAGTAGCCTGGCACCACTACTTATCGTTGGCAACGGCACGGACGCTGATGGAGACACTTTGACCTACGACTTCGAGTTGTATAATGAGGCCGCTGATGTCCTTCTGGCAGATTCAACAGAGATCGCCGAGGGTATTGATTATACTCAATGGCGTGTTCCTGGTGACTTGCTGGCTGACAGCACATCGTACAGTTGGCGCGTCCGTTGTTACGATGGCGAACTCTATTCCGAGTGGACGGATACTGTTCGATTTGCAGTCGACCTTAACGCCGACGTCAATTTGCCGCCCACAATGCCGACCCACCTATCACCAGCCAACAACAGTATGATAAGTACTTCCACGACCCAGATAGTGCTCGTCATCGAGAATGCGATCGATCCGGAAGGTGACGTCCTGTCGTACGATTTTCGTATCTACAGTGATGCTCAACTGACACAACTCGTCGAGGCACAGATTGATGTACCCGAGGCTCAATCTCAAACTTCGGTTACACTTGATTTCACGCCCGTCAAAGGTCGCACCTACTGGTGGCAGGTCCGTGCCAATGACGGAGAGAATGTCACCGCCTACACTACGGCTACTCGATTTGATTATAATGACCTGGCCACCGGCGGTGAGGAAACAGAGGCCGGGGCCAGTGGCCCTACCGGTGATCAAGTGATATTGACCAGCCGCCCTGTCCTGACGGCGGCCAATGCGACTGTGGATGAGCAGAAATACTATTATTTCGAAGTAGCTACTGACTCCGATTTCGTGGGACGGGTAATCGCATCACCAGGGATTCCAGAAGAAACTGACGGATCCACCAGTTGGCAGGTTGATGAGGAACTCGAATCAAATCAGGATCATTATTGGCGCGTTAGGGTCAATGACTATGCCTATTCACCTGTGGCCAAATTCCATGTAGCTGTTGATGTCTTTGCCGCACCCAACCCCGTGCACCTTAGTAATCAGGTCACATTTCATCTTCCGGACGAACCGTACGATTTGATGATTCAGACCGTTTCGGGTGAAACAGTAATCATCAAGGAGGGTGTCTCCATCGAGTGGGAATGGAATCTCAACAACGCTGCAGGTAATCAAGTTGCTGTTGGAGTGTACCTGTGGTATCTCACCGGTACCGACGCACGCGGGAAGATCATCGTCAAGCCATAATAGTTCATTCTGGATTTCTCTAGACTCGTCTCCAGCGATCAGAACAATGGCCTCTCCGTACGGGGACTGAAAGCATAGTAGAGTCTTATTCGGCGTTCACTGTCGCCCCCCTCGACAGCCAACACTTTGACAAGGGCTGTGAAGCCTTCGACAGTCTGCACCCGCACCCAGTCACCGGTCTTGACCATCACGCGGTTTTCAGACGACACAACGCCCTCTGCTATCAAATCGGAGATATCCGCAAGTTCACCTCCATTATGTACCAGGCGCAACTTGTTGTCGCGGAGAAAACCATCGAGGCGCAAGGGTGAAGCCAGGTAGTCCTGACCATCCCTGGAATAGAAATACAGATCATTAGATAAATCATCAGCTCGGACGAACTCATTTCGGATAAACGAAAAACCATCGCGCTCTGATGAGTATCTGATTGCCAACTCCATCTCACCCCGTGGACCACAGGCTGTGACCAACTCAAGTGAAGGCTTCGAAAGTGAACGATCAGCCAGAACGGTCCTGACCGAGACATAATACACGACACCGTTCTGAAGTCCTTCGGCCTCATATTGTTCGATTCCGTCCTCAGGATTGGTGTCACCCGGAAAAACCGGGTGATTGTGGGGCTTTACCGTAGCTGGCAGGGATGGGCCGGAATAGTCGGCGACCAATGGTTGCTCACTGATATAGATGTTGTAGCCCGATTTCATGGCGGAGCAATCTTCCTTGAAGGACACGATCATAGTGCCGTCATTGACATCGACGCGCACATCATTCGGCACGCAGCCAGAAGTCGTTTCCTCGGTAATCCGTTTGGGTCCGCAACCACCGGCAAAGAGCAACGCCAGAATTAGAGGCACAATGCAAATGTTCTGTATCATCATCGAACGGCCGCTCCCCAAACCGGGTTGGTGCAATTGCCGCTTCGCGTAAGGCGACGCTGATTACGACCGGTGATATCCATCGTATACAGATCGCTGGTTCCAAGTCTCGTTGAGGAAAATATAATGTGTTTGCCATCGGTACAGAAATGCGGGTTCTCATTCATTCCTTTGTCAGTTAGGATCCGATAGTCGGCTCCAGAAGTATCAATCGAAGCGATATCAAACCGTCCTCTCTTGCTTCGACTGACAAAAGTGATCCTGTTCCCTCGTTTCGACCAGACGGGCGAATCGTTATAACCGCCTTCGTATGTCAGACGCCTGAGATTGAGACCATCGGTATCCATAATATACAGTTGGGGACGACCGGTGCGGTCCGAAGAGAAGACAATCGAGCGACCATCGGGTGACCACGATGGAGCACTTTCGATAGCTCGATGGTGCGACAGACGCTTGATGACGCGCCCATCAAGACCGAGGACATATATCTCCGAGTTGCCATCCTTGCTCAGAACACAGGCAATCTTGTTGCCATCGGGGGATACCGACGGAGCCGCTACAAGACCTGGGAAACTCGCTACACGACTCACCTTACCATTGTCCACGCGAACTTTGTAAAGCTGGGGATCACCATCTACATAGGATGTGAAATAAACTTCCTTACCGTCGGCAGAAAAGAAAGGTGAGATATTGATTGATCCGTTTTTTGTCAACTGTCGTTCGTTGGCACCATCGTAGTCAGCAATGAAAAGCTCCTTCGCCTCTCCTTTTTTACGGGCGAAAGCAATCTTGGTTCTGAAGATACCTTCCTCCCCGGTAAGAGTGCGTACGATCTCATCGGAAATGTTGTGGGCAATCTCGCGCCAGTACATCTTGTGATACTCAAATGAACCCCGCGCGATCTGCTGTCCGGTATGGGTATCAAACAGACGCCACCGGGTACGTAGATTGACACCGGGAAACTCCGCTTCCAGCTTGATCAGGATATTGGCCCCCAGCCTTTTCCAGCCCAGTATGTCCATCTCAGTAATCTCGTATACCTGCATGAAGAAGGAGTCCAGACCAATCAATTCGAAATCGGCATAGAAATCTATGTCCCGTTGAACTACCTGGGTGACCCAGCGCATCATGGATGAATCGTCTGACGAAATATACTGGTTGCCAATGAACTTCATCTGGTCCACACCAACCGGTGTAGCCTGGAAACCGCTCGTGGTCAGTGTATCAAAGAAAATATTGCGTATTCGACCCGGATCGGTTTGAGCTATACCCGATAGAGGCAGGATCACAATAGCGGCCAATAGGAACAGAGCTGTTTTCGAGTGCATAGACTTACCTCGGACTGTGCTTGAACGGCAGGGTCAAGCCGATGATTTCATCCCGGAACTGCCGCGGCAGAGGAGGAAACGGGGCTGCCCCCGAAACTGCTCTCAGGCATGATTCGTCAAACTCCGGGATTCCTGATGATTTCTCAATACGCATTTCAATGATTCGTCCTGATTTGATAACCTGAAAATAAATGGTGCAGATCAGGGTACCGTCATACACCACCGGGTTATTCCAATTCACCGCTATCTTATTGAAAGCCTGTGTGAACCAGTAGGGATAGTTGAAACTGGCATTGTCGATTGTTGCTCCGGCAAACGGCGAACCGAATCCGCCCGGCGTGCTGATTTCCTGTCCCTTGTTTTCTCCGGTATTACCAGTGTTTGATTGGTCGCTCGGTTTCTTGGTAACTTCTG
The DNA here is from genome assembly GCA_019038695.1 of Candidatus Zixiibacteriota bacterium. NCBI lineage: Bacteria > Pseudomonadati > Candidatus Zixiibacteriota > Candidatus Zixiibacteriota bacterium. The sequence goes on along the minus strand of JAHOYZ010000034.1, from coordinate 13,882 downwards.
GCTTCGGTTTGGGTTTGGGCTTCTCTGGTTTGGGTTTCGGCTTTTCGGGAATCTCAGCTTCCTCAACAGTTGTCGGGGATGTTATCGGGATGTCGGGGGCCTCTTCAATCACGGGCGCAGGGACCTCGACCGGCTCCAGTGCCACCGGTTCGGAAGATGTTATCTCGGCCGGGGCGGTGAGTTGGACGCGAATGATGTCGTCATACGTAATCTCCTTGCGCCATTTTATTGGGGCTGACCAGAGAGTCGCACTAATAATCAGAGCGTGGAGAATCAGAGAAAAGACAACGTCGCGTCTCATACCGACACCTATTGCGAACGACGGTTCAATGAACTGCTCTCAACCGGAGCGGTGACCAACCCGATCGTTTCAATACCCATATCCTTGAGTTTGCCAATCACCTGTATTGCGATACCATAGGAGACGGCCGAATCACCCCGCAGGTAAACCGATGACGTGTTTTTGGCTTGCAGCTCTTCGGTCAGCGACTGCTCGAAATTCTCAAGACGAGACCAAACATCGTTGATGTAGATTCCACCCCTCTTATCGAGAGTAACCACAACACCGTCAGCTTCTTCGGAAATACCTGCGGCGCGTGTTTTGGGTAGATCGACTTCGATTCCGGATTGCAATAGAGGAGCTGAGATCATAAAGATGATCAACAGCACCAACACAACGTCAACCAGGTTGGCGATATTGATATCCGATATGGCCTCCGATTCCTCTGGTCGGTAGCGTCGCATCAGTGGGTTTCCCTTTTCACCCTGGCGATGAACTCAAGTATGAAGCCGTACGATGAATCGCTGATGAACTTCAGCTTGTTGTTGGCCCAGTTGTAGGCCATGACAGCCGGGATAGCGGCTCCCAAACCGACGATCGTGGCTAACAATGCTTCGGCGATCCCGGGGGCAACCACCGCCAGTGATGCTGACCCGCGTTCTCCAATTGACCAGAAAGAGTCCATAATCCCCACGACTGTTCCGAGCAAACCCAAAAACGGAGCAGAATTACCGGTTGTCGCCAAGAATATGACTCGGCTCCGCAGGCCGGCCATCTGGTCGGTCAGGGTCCGCTCCATAGTCATTTCGAGAATATCGAAGTCATGTTGATCTAAAGGTTTGACAGATTCCTGGAGACCTCCAGCCTCATTCTTCAATTCCTGCAATTGATCCAACTCGGTCACACCAGCAAGAAAAATATGTGAGACAGTGGCCGATTTCTGCGATTTAGCCTGTCCAATCGCTTCTCCCAAAGTGCGACTCCGCCGAAAGGTCTGCATGAATCGCAGGCTGGCTTCCTCCGCATCCCGATACTGTCGCCACTTGGCGAAGATAATAGCCCATGACACGAACGACATGGAAACCAAAACCAGTAGAATGAACTTGCCGAAAATCGACGTGTTGCTAATGATCTGCCAGACCGCTCCGGAGAATATGCTTGCTTCTATCACGTTTTCCATACCAGTTCTACACCCGTCTCTTTGAAACGTTTATCCGGACCATTAAGTTATCTCAAGCGCTTGAAACGCATACCAGCACAGTAACAAAGAAATCCAAAGATCAGCGCATAATCAACTAAAACAGCGATTTGACCGGTCCAGGCAAAAGTAGTGAACATTAAGCTTGACTCAATGGTACGAACTTCTCTATACTTGGCGCGAATAAGTAGCTCACTATAGGATACTTTACGAGGAGAAAAACTGTGAAAAAACTGTTGATCACGATGGTAATCACTATGGTCGCTCTGGCCATGGTCTGGGGTTGCGGCCAAAAAGCCGATGACACCGGCAAAACACCGGCCGATGTCAAAGAAGCGGAAAGCATTGACACTACGCGTATGGATTCGGCCGTGCAAACTGTCGATTCGTTAGTTGAGGAAGGCGTAGAAGCAGTGCAGGAAGGTGCCGAGAAGGTTGGAGAAGCAGTGAAGGAAGGTACCGAGAAGGTTGAAGAGGCAGTGAAGGAAACTACTACTCCCTGATTGTCGAGTACCCGAAGTCAAATCATAGAAAAAGCCTCTCGGCTACAGCCGAGAGGCTTTTTCTATCTTGTATAGTTGAAGGCATTCAGCCCTCAATCATCTCCACATTGGCGCGAGGTACAATTGCCTTCTCGCCCCCTTCGAACTCTACCTCCAATACGCGAGCACTGGATTCCGACTCCAGCTTTGTAAGTGGGGATGGTAGATCGGTAACATGACCCAAATGACCGAAATACGGGTGCCGAATGACGCGTACCGGTGATCCGATAGTCAGTCCGCCAATCGCCGAGTGCCTTTTTTTATCATCGATAGCGGTGTCCCCCGCCGACGGTATAACTACCTCCGGTCTGATGACTCCAGCGCGAATCTGGGTGGCGCCATTGATGCAAGCCAGTTCGCCCTCGTGAGACTTCAAGAGATCAAACGTGCCCCTGGCCATACTGATTTCGCCAAAACCCTCCGTTATGACCAGCGTAATACCGAGACCCTCAGCCCCGGTGATAGCCACGCCGATATCGTAGCCGAGGAAATCACGAAGATCTTTGTCGTCCAAGCCACCCGAAACGATACCATAGGCGCCCACTTCGATGGCTTTCCTGACCGCCGCTGATGTAACCATTGACCCACCCACAATAATTTTCCCAGCCAGATCATCGGTGATATGTTTTTCGTCAAGAACGGTTGAATTGTCGGGAACGACAACCTTGAGTTTACCGGATGTTTCGCCACAGATGCCGAAAATACCCTGCACAAAACCACCGGTACAGGTAACTTCAACACCCTCCTCAGGAAAGATATCAGTCACTTCACCAACGAGATAAGCCTTTACTTCCACTGGAATTGGCAGACCACGTTGCAGGACCTGGCCTGTAATCGAAGAGATCGATTCGAGGGTACCATCAACAGTCGCCTCGGCGGAACTGTTGAACCACTTGATGAAGGACTTCTTAAGAGCTATCGGCTCCCCTTTCTTAATGGGGTCGCCCTCTCTCTTGAGCATAACCATTTCCAGGTCTTCCGGCGGAATGCCGAGCTTATTGGCGATGTTGAGCGGTTCCACGTTACCCGGCAGCTCGGTGCGGGCTACCACATCGTCGGGATTAACCCGATCGCCCACTTTGACCACGACCCGTCCCTTGAGAGGGAGAATCCGCCGCTTTATTACCTGAAGGTGATCAGTAACTTTCAGACCCGGTGTATAGGCATGAGCCATAGGACAGTTTCCTCTATAATTTAACTAACTCTTTTTTTCTTTCTGCGGATGGCTGCGATAGCGATTAGTACGATCAACAGTCCCCCCATAACGGCTACCGGCATCCCAAAAAAGCCGTCGGATTCCTTACTGATGTCTTCAGCATCAAGAACCTCAAGCGTCTCAGGGACAAGCATCGAGTCAACATTCCCATAAGTGAAGGTCTCCAGGATGCCATGAAAACTCACGACGCTACTGTCGTACAGAGAGTCGGGCGCGTAGAAATAGAAGTTGGCAAGCCCCTTCTCATAGAACTTCATGACGAACAGATGTCTCTTGAGAAGTTCTCCCTTTTCTACGACATCACTGATCACGCTAATGATCTTGCGTTCCTTGTCGTAGACAGGGCTGTTTGACTCCATATCGGTCAGGAAGTCCGCAACGGGAAAATACTTGATACCCTTCTGATAAACTCTGCTCATAGATTGTAGCACAGAATCGATCTGTGTATCGGAGTAAGATTCATCAGCCTCAACCGACAAAATGAAATATGGCCCTCTCCAGAAGGGAACATGTCCCAACGTGGCAAAAGCCGCCTCATAGTCAAGAGTCGATTTACCAGCCTCATTGCGAACTAAGAAGGCATCCACAACCCGGTGATCAATCTGCCGCCAATCCTCGGGATAGTTGAAACTAAACTCGCCATCAAAGCTGATATATTTATTATCAGCGGCCGATACGGTCAATCCGAGACCAACCAGAACTACAATTATGGCAGCAAGGATTTTCCTGTTCATCATTCACCACCCATTTTTGACACGGGATAGATATTCAACTCGGTCATCCATTTTCTCAGATTGGCCACGCGCTCGTCTTCGGTTAGTGTGGACAGATCAAACGGCCTGCCGCGGCCATCGAGGATGATGCCCACCACGCCACCGTGAAGTTCAACTTCGCGCTTGTTACCACGCCCGGCGCCGACGTCGAAATGACGTTCTGGTTCGAGAATAGCTTTGGCCTTAATCGGCAATCCGTTTTCCTGAAGCCCCAGCTCGAACTTCTTCATTTCAAGACTGTGAAGGGTACCGGAGGCTTTACCGGATGGTAGATCAATAGTGTACTTCATAACCGGTCCCGGCTTCTTGCTGGTGCCAACAGGAGCTACACAGGTCCCGAGATGAATCAGACAGTCCTTTTCAAATACTTCCGTGGCGGCTGTTGGCTGTACTTCGGTCAACACGCCCAACTGCGGCATCATGAAGATAGAATCCACGGCCAGGCGGGTAACTCCCTCTGGCAGGAAAGCATCAATCATCATCATTGCGGATTGCTGACGTCGCGGGGCATGAGAAAGCACACCACCGGAGCCAATCAGCATATCGAGCGACATCATGTTCACAATCGTCGCACCGGAGGTCGTTTGTTCGAAAGCATCGGCGATGGTCCGCTGCTGCTGGACACCCTTAAGGACAGTAGCAAAGTTTTTATGCTGAACAAAAGCCAGCCGCAAAGCTTCTTTGGCAACAGCCTGCTCGAAGATCAATTCCTCCATCGACTGGGGAATCGTTGTCGGGCGGATCATCTTGTTTTTGACCCGGTTACGGAGGTCGCGCTCGTCCATTTTGAATGGTGCCCATCGCATGACCATAGGCAGGGTCGCTTCGGCAAACACGTTCGATATCGAGTACGACATTCCCAGGTTGGCTGAGACGGTGCGGTTGAACACACCCTCACCGCCGCCGGGACGGAAAACGGAAAAGATGTCAGTCGTGGCACCGCCGATATCGACTCCGACCGCTTCAATATTGTAACGGTCGGCAATGGTCTGGATAATCAATCCCACCGCTCCAGGGGTGGGCATAATCGGAGCGTCGGTCCAAGACATCAGCTTCTTATAGCCGGGTGCCTGCGCCATTACATGCTCCATGAACAGCTCGTGGATTTCCTCACGGGCGGGAGCGAGATTTTCGCGTTCCAGGGTTGGGCGCAAGTTGTCTACCGACTTGAGGTCAACCTTGTCTTGCAGGGTATCTTCGATATTGCTTTTTGCGTTTTTGTTTCCGGCATAAATAACCGGCAGTTTGTATGACGATCCCAGTCGCGGACGGGGATCAGCCGCAGAAATAAGCTCGGCCAATTCGACTACGTGGGTTGTGGTACCACCATCGATTCCACCTGACAGTAGAATCATATCCGGTCGCAGATGGCGAATTCGCTCAATCTGTTGGTGGGGCAGGCGCTTGTCATTGGAGGCGATCACATCCATAACGATCGCTCCCGCACCCAGAGCGGCGCGTTCGGCCGATTCGGCAGTCATTGAGCGCACCACACCAGCCACCATCATCTGCAAACCGCCGCCAGCCGACGAGGTCGAAATATAAACATCGGTTCCCTCACTACCGTTGGAGGGGTTCATAATTATGCCGTCATCGCCCAACAACTTGCGACCGGACAGCTCCTCGACCTCCTGAATGGCATTAAGCGCACCCATAGTAACGTCTTCAAAAGGAGCTTCAACAGTGGTAGGAGCCTCACCACGAGTAGTCAGACGATATTCGCCATCCTTGAACTCAATCAGGATTGCCTTGGTCGTAGTGGACCCGCAATCTGTAGCGAGAATGATCTTAATGTCACCGGGGTCATCAAACTTTGCCATTAAATAAACCTGCTATTCAACTAAAAAGTAACTATTCCATATCAGGGAAACGACTGATACTCACTCGTTTCCGATTTCTCTTCAGGTCCAAAGGACCGGGCGCAAAATCGCCAAGTCAGAGAGTATAATACTAAGAAACTCATTTGTAAATAGAGATTTTGGGGGGTGGAGACGATTCTCAGGAAGGGTTTTGCGGGCGCAAATGCGCCAGTTCCCTCTTGACACCATCGGTCAGGTCGGCGTCTTTGATTGAAGTATGAAACATTTCGAGTTTCTTGAGCACACTGCCGATGTTATTGTCCGGGCGTCTGGAGATAATCTCGAAGAAGCGTTCGCCGCCGCTGGCGAAGCAATGTTTGCCCTGATAACCGATATCTCTTCTATCGAGCCGGTAAAGGAAATAAGCATCGAAATAGAATCGCCTGACCGCAATAGCCTGCTGGTTCGGTTTCTCTCGGAGTTGATACTCATTCACGAAGTCGATCTGATGTTATTCCGTGAAATTGATGTTACCCTTCGGGATGATAACCAGCTAACAGCTGTCGGATACGGCGAGCGTTTCGACCCCAACCGCCATGAACCGGGACTGCATGTAAAAGCGGTGTCATACCATATGCTTGAGATTGCCGAGGAAACAGACAAAGCGTGGGTGCAAGTGCTATTTGACGTCTGAGCGGTGAGCCGCTATCTTTAGATAACAAGTGTCCCATAGAGTGGAGAATGGCATGAGTTGGAAAGGACCAATCGACAAAATCGGCGACTGTCGTTACCGCATCTCCGAACAATTTAAGAGCAATGTACTCAAGCAACACGGTCTGCGCATGAATGTGCCGGGGCTGGTGTATTGCGATGAGAAAATGATAGAGACGATCCGGGCCGATGACGCCCTGTACCAGGTGACCAATGTCGCTACCTTGCCGGGGATTGTCAGCCATTCGATAGCGATGCCGGATATTCATCACGGCTATGGATTTGCAATCGGCGCAGTCGCCGCCTTCGATGCCGATGAGGGTATAATCTCCCCCGGCGGTGTAGGGTATGACATCAACTGTGGCGTGCGGCTGCTGAGGTCTGACTTAACGGCAGATGATATTCGATCCCGCGTACCGAAACTGGTGGACACCATGTTTGCCAATGTTCCCTCCGGAGTTGGTTCGACCAGTCGTCTCAGGCTTTCAAATCAGGAGATGGATGACGTACTCGCCAATGGCGCTCGCTGGATAGTGGCCAATGGTTACGGTTCCAAAGACGATCTCGATGTCATGGAAGAAGGGGGCGGTATCGAGGGGGCGGATCCATCGCTGATAAGTGATTCCGCCAGGAAACGCGGCAGTAACCAGCTTGGCACACTGGGTGCAGGCAACCATTTCCTAGAGATCCAGCGCGTTGACGAGATTTATGATCCTGAAACGGCAGCGGCGTTTGGCATCACAGCTACGGGGCAAGTCACAATCATGATTCACACCGGTTCCCGTGGTTGCGGACACCAGATATGCACTGATTACCTTGAAGCGATGCGTGCGGCACGGAAGAAATACGGCATCCGGCTGCCCGATCCGCAACTGGTTTGCGCTCCGGCGTCTTCACCGGAAGCCCAACGATATTTCTCAGCCATGAAAGCGGCTGCTAATTACGCCTGGGCCAATCGGCAAATGATCACCCATCAAGTGCGCCAGTCGTTCGAGGCAGTTCTGAAACAATCAGCCGAACGCCTTGGTCTCGACCTGATCTATGATCTGGCCCACAACATGGCCAAACTTGAAGAACACGAAGTCGAGGGGCGGCTGCGACACCTTTATGTTCATCGAAAAGGGGCCACGCGTGCCTTTGGTCCAGGACACCCGGAGATCCCTCAGAGGTACCGTCACGTCGGTCAGCCGGTGCTGATCCCCGGCGATATGGGCACCGCCAGTTATCTGCTGGTGGGTACCGAACTGGGGATGCGGGAGACGTTTGGATCATCGTGCCACGGAGCAGGGCGGCGCATGTCACGTCATGCTTCAGTTAGACGTCACCGCGCCAACGAGGTTTTCGCTCACTTGAAGGATAAAGGCATCTATCTCCAAGCCAAAAGCAAACGAGTCGTCGCCGAAGAAGCTCCCGGTGCGTACAAGGATATTGACAACGTAGTGGAGATAACGCATCGGGCTGGAATTGCCCGGAAAGTAGCCCGCATGACACCGATGGGCGTAGTAAAAGGGTAACTAGTCAACATCGGCATGGCGTCCCACAGCTTGCTGCGGGTCCCGTCCCATTTTGTCCTGCGGCATTGTCGAAACTGGCGCGGTGATATCGGCAGTCGAGGGCGTCTACCGCGCACGGGAACATTCGAAACTGAGGGAGAGAAAGGAGCTCAGTCCCAGAATTACTTGTTTTCCTTTTTTTCCTTCTTGGCTTTCCGTTTCTCCTTCACACTCTTCTTAGCTTTTTTCTGCGTTTCCTTTTTGGCCTTGTCTCTTTTGCCTTTGTTAGCCATGTCTATCTCTCCTTGTTAGTCGCACCGATTGTCTACAATCTTATTGTCATTGTACCGGTCTATTCCTTTATACAGCAGTCGGCTGGAGAATAGTAGTTTTTTATTGAAAAATCAGGAGTGTCGGGAGTGCCACATCGTTCGCTGCCACAAACTCCTCACAATGACATTATCACCTTACCAATACTTCAGGGACATCCGGTACGGTTTGGGAATCTGGTTCTCTAAACGACCATCCTTGAGCAATCCGCATCCCAACGGCAGGTCGTCATATGCCACCATTACGAAACCACGAGCAGCATCTCCAATAGCATCAGCGCTCAACACAATGTCTTCACCACAACAGAACCGTTCTGTCTGTTCTCGATCAAGAGTGATAATATTGCGTGTAACATGACGCCCAAAAGACTGGAATAGAAACGTTGATGGCTTGACAGTTTTCTGAACGCGGGCAATCAGAATGCCACAGGTGTCGGCCGCTTCGAGTCCCAGCGTAGTTGGTGGACCCAGAAAAACCCGCCCTCGCGGACCGGCAAAGAAAACCCACGATCCGAATACAACCGGACTGATCCCAAAACGCTCGCCGAAATACTCCAGTACCCGGTGGATAGTTTCCGGAGGGCAAAGATCTATCATTTGGACACCTTCGCTACAAAGAAACCATCAGTGTTGTTGATGTGCGGCCACACCCGAGCGCAAGCAGCGACGCCCGAACTCATGGTCTCCCCTGCCCAGTTCATCACCGGCGAAGTAAATGCGAAACCGTCCAAAGCGATCGGTTTCACCTTGGCCGGACGATGACGCAGAAGATGATCAATCACCATCTCGTTCTCTTCGGGGGCCAGGCTGCACGTCGAATACACAAGCATTCCACCTTCCGTCACAAAATCAAATGCGAGTTTGATTAGTTCTTTCTGTACGGCCGAACAACCACGGATGCGACTCACCGACCACTGGTTCATCACCTCGGGATTTTTACGAACAGTACCATCGGAAGAACAGGGAGCATCAAGCAGCACAATGTCAAATTTCACAGGCGGGAATTTCTGCAAGGAAAAATTGGTGATAACAGTATTGATTACTCCGGCTTTGTTGAGATTGAACTTTAGGGCGCGAATCCGCCTAAAATTGCGATCATTGGCCACCAGACTACCGCGATTATTCATAATGGCAGCAATCTGGGTTGCTTTCGATCCCGGCGCGGCACAGGCATCAAAAACCGTTGAAGCTTGGCTTAATTCCTCGCGCATGATCAACGGCGGTAGCATCGACGCTGCCTCCTGGATGTAGATCGTACCAAGGAATCGTTCGAGGGTAGAAGTCAACTCCCGGCTTTCAGTCGTGAAAGCGTCTTCGTACCACGGGAGTGGCTGGGAGTGAATACCATAGGTGTCAAGCCGACCGATCACCTCACCAACGGGCGCTTTGAGAGTGTTAACGCGAAACGAATTCAGTGGCGGCTCGATCAGCGATGCGAAAAACGCCTGCTCGTCATCAACCAGCGGACCGTAACGACGTTTGAATTCCTCGGGAATCTCGACTGGTTCTCTCATAGGGAGAGAAGATATCGTTCCTCAAGACTCCTGGCAAGTCGGGTTGTAGCCATCCTGCCTAATTTGGAAAAGGTAGATTTGGTCGCGACACGCAGAACATCCCCTCCGGTTCGAAGTACAGATTGATCGTGTGCCGAAGCGTGTCGTTCCCCGGCGTCAAGTATGGCTCAAGAAATGTGATCGTGTACTCACCCACAGCCAGGTTGATGATTTCGAACTTCATATCAAAGGGGCATATGCAGTCACAGCCGCCATTAAACAGCGAGTCAATCTCTTCTATCACGATATCTCCACCTTCGATAGAAACATCGGCGACAAAGACCGGACAACAGTTTAATACCGCGTTGAAGTGCCACAGCGTTAACGTGTGTGAGTCGTAAGACCACTGGAAACAAGTCTTGTCAGCCAGCGTATCATACGCCTGTTTCCTGACCGCGTAGTCCTTGCACTGGCTGGAGTCTGTGAGAGCACCGGTCGGATTGATGTCAACCGACCAGGGATATGTGGAACGATCAACACAGTATTCACCGCTCATGGCTGTATCAAACACCAGAGACACGCTAAGTGTGTCATCGCCGGGAGGTTGATACAACCCGACGAACTTGACTGTGTATTCTCCCGCCGGAAGATCATTCACAGCATAGTCAACATCATACAAACATAGACAGTGGCAATAGTCACCGCTCTCAGTCTCGGTAATTGTGATAACGTTGTTGCTTATGTTAATGTCAGCAGCCAGGTCGGTGCAGCAATTGAAACCAGCATTGTAGTGTGTCAACAGTAAGGTTCCGTTGCCATCATATTCGTAAACTACACAGTCTTGATCAAGCGGAAATCCAAGCCGAACGATCATCGCAGGATCACCGCACCCTGAGTGTCCGACCATCACTGCCGTAGTCTGCGTGCCACTACTTTTGGTGGAGTTATCGCACCCAAACGCCAGGATGACAACAACGGCAAGAATCAGCATCCCCACAACCAGCGTTGGCACCATTTTGAAATTGTCCCTTTTCTGATTCATAACTTCCTCCTCGTATACCTCTCGCAACACTGTAGGGCGGAATCCTTCATCGGGTTCCGAACCTCTAAGCAAAGAGCTATTACAATATACTAACCAAGACTTAAAACTCCAAGATGAATTGCTGCCCCCTCAAGCCGGGGCATTAAGTATAGTACACGCCTCGTACACAGTTTTGACGGATAGCCGATCATCGTTGTTGTATCTTAAAGTGATCGTTTCGACAAAGAAATACGATCGTAAATCAATAGCGATGGAACCTACGTCCCCCTGACTGTTAGGCAGACGCGTTTTCCTACATATCGTCTAACAGACAGAACTTCTTCAATTTCGACCAAAGAAAACAGCCACTCCTCATTGTGAGAAGTGGCTGTTCCAATCAATCATCAAGTCTGTATGTAACTTCTATGGGCACGCTGCTGGTGGTGGACCACCAGTGAATAGAGATGCCACCAGATGGGTCAGGTCGCCAATATTGATACTGCCACTGCTGTCTATATCACCCTCTTCCTCACACGGAGGTTCTGCCCCTCCGGTGAACAGATGGGCCACGAGATAGGTCAGATCGGCAATGTTGATATCATCAGCCAAATCATTATCAACATTCCCGCGTATCGGGGGAACGCAACAACCCTCACAAACGTCACCAATATTATCACCGTCGGTATCAAGCTGATTGGTATTCGGATCATCCGGACAATTGTCGCACAGGTCGCCAACTGTGTCGCTGTCGCCGTCAGCCTGATCTTCGTTATCATCGTCGGGGCAGTTATCGCAGGAGTCACCGTGGCTGTCAGCATCCGAATTGGACTGGTCCTCGTTGTCTATCGTCGGGCAGTTGTCGCAGGAGTCACCAACTCCGTCCATGTCGGTATCCTCCTGCAAAGGATTATTCACCTGAGAGCAGTTGTCTTCGGAATCCTCCACCCCGTCCCCGTCCGTATCAACAAACACCTCCACATCGACACAGGCCAGTCGAAACCACTTCATATCCGCAAGTTGCCAGTAGCCCTCACCATTTGCTGCCGCTCCAGCACTTTGATCGTCGAGGTACTGCACATCCAGATAATGACTGCCGGAGTATGTGCCGGTCGGATCAACGATTGCAACACCAGTCATGTCGCCCGTGTGGTCGGTGCCAAAGCGAGCCATTGATGGAAAGACCTCGCTCGCACAGGGCCCGCCGACACCTCCAACCGAATCACAATTGGGACTGTAAGTATTAGTAAGATTAAATGCTTCCGACCAACTGTAGCCCCCGTCCCTGGAAACAGTCAGCCAAAGATCGCCGTTAGCGGCTCCAGTGGGGTAGTCGGGGTTAGACTCGGCAGCACAGTCATCCGAAACACCACCGGGAATATCGTTGAACTGTGAAAATAGTAGGTAGAATCGACCGTCACACTCGGATATTGTCATCTTGCTCGTATTCAGATTCCAGGTAGGGGGATTGCAGACAGTCTGATCCCAGTCCGCATTGTGAGCGGTGACGATAATAGGCTGATTCTCCGACCAGTGAAAAATCCGAGAAGCGTTGAAGGGAACACCTCCGCCTGAATAGGCGTCGGCTGGCCAGCGACTCCCGCTCCAGACTACGTGGAAGTTCTCATCGGAATCAATCAGTGCGGACAGATCGTTGTATGCCCGGTAGCTGTCTTCGATCCCATCCGTCGTAATATAGTTAGTGACATTCACGCGGGGTTGCCAGGTGAGTCCGTCGTTGAGGGATACCTGGTAATAGACATCGTTATCCCATTGTGAAATACGCGATCCTCCTTCACTACATGAGCAGGTATCGCACTCAGCCGGATCTCCCGGATTGCACGATGGCAAGTTAGCAGCCCAGCAAAGCACGACTTTCCCGCTGGGGCTGGCTGCTATGTCATGATTCAGCGTAAAGATAGTATCGATGATATATGGAACGGCATCCCAGGTTCCGGCATCGTAGGCACCTGTTTTTCGGAAGTAATAGATCGCCTGGGAGTCTGCCACATTGGAATTGGAAACCTGGGCAATCACATGCAGAATGGTGTCGATCGGACCTTCAATATATCGAAACTTGGGCCACAAGACCTGCTGACCATAAGTCCCGCCGAACTCAGCCACGGCCTGAGGCATATAGATACCGGTCCAATGATCGGCAACGAAAGCTGTGTCCTGGAAGCAATAATAGTCCCGGTAGTAGCCAGTCCCGTCGTTATCAAACCCCCCAACAATAGCCCTTCCTTCGTTGGACACAGCCAGCCCTACATAGCCACCATAGTGCTCACTGGGCTGAATACCAATCTCACCGAGATAACTGCCAGTAGAACCACTGTAGGCGTTGTAGCCATACTTGCGATCGATCAACACCGAACTGGGCAAATCCGTCCAGCTAAAGTGAATAATCAGACCATTGGTGGGATCATGACTCCAATCAATCATACGTCCCATCGAACCGTTGTGCTGGTAGTCATACCACGTATCACCGACCTTGCTGCCGAGTCCGGACGATATCCCTCGGCTTTTACCGAGCTGAGAGCCAGTGGCGTCTACGGTCAGTCGATCATCAGCCATCGACATAGAGAACATTAGCACCAGGAGTACAATCGGAAGAATCGTGTGGCGTCCCATCCTTGCTATTCCTCAATAACTGTAAACAATCTTTCAAACGTGGTCAGAATATTGCGACAATAGGTTCTTGCTCATATCAGGTGATCGCAGGAATCGACAGTGCAGCAATAACCTACGTTATTTGTTTATAATACCATCGAAATGCATGAATGTCAAGGGAGTACACAAATGCAGTGCCGGACAGAAGACCACCACAAAGCGGTCAGATCATTCAAAACCCTAAATTAATAAAGCGTTGCGATGCCAGTAGATCACCCTGAACGGGGTCGAATGGCAAAAAAATGCCGGTAATGCCGGTCATAAAATTGCTGTTCCCGCAAAGTGATAATGTCCTATATGAGCAATTTAGAAATGTCCTAATGATTAGCTATACTTCATCCCAAAAGGCAAGGGATGAAT
>JAHOYZ010000033.1 GCA_019038695.1 Candidatus Zixiibacteriota bacterium | reverse complement strand
GGCGACGGATCACAATTGTCGGTAGCTGTGGGCTCGTCGAAAACTACAGATTCGCCGCATCCTATTTGCTTATCTGCCTGGCAGACCAGAGTGGGGACGATCACATCTGAGTCACAAGGATCGCCTAAATCGCCATCACCATAAATATAAGCTGATCCTGCGCGCGAGCGTCCGCCTGGATGGGCATTGGGGCCGCCAATGATGAAAGCCGATCGACCGTTACCATTCAAATCTCCGATAGAGGACATTGCATAGCCGAAGTTCTCATAGGTTACCGTGCCATCAAACCGCTGCATAAGATTGCCGGTGGCACCGGAGAAAAGAAACACAGAGCCGGCGCTGCTGTGACCAGCCGGGTCGGCATAGATCGAACCAACGAGGAAATCGGCTCGGCCATCGCCGTTCACATCACCTGCTCCGCTCACGGAGTGGCCCCACTGTTCATCTGCCTCGCCATTCTTCTGATAGAGGAGAGTCCCTGTTGCGCCAGAATACACATAAGCAGCGCCGCTGTTCTGTAGGTCTGCCAAGCGTGCTCCGACAATGAAGTCCGGTGTGCCGTCTCCATTGACATCCCCGGCTCCCGCGGCAGAGCTACCAAAAAGATCATAATCGAGGTGTCCGTTCTTTTGGTACAATAATGATCCTGTTGCGCCGGAGTACACATAGGCTGAACCACCATTGGTGAATCCCGGGTCAGCATAGTGATCACAGACAATGAAATCAGCTTTACCGTCACCATCTATATCACCGATACCGGCTATGGCTGACCCGCCGGTCTTCTGATAAAGAAGATCGCCTGTGGCGCCAGAATAGACGGAAGTTTGGCTAAAATTGCTGATCATAAAGTCGGCGTACCCATCGCCATTTACATCACTCGCGCCAGCCACGGGTCCTCCGGCAGCTTTCTGATGAAGCAGGCCGCCATTGGCGCCAGAGTAAACAAAGGCCTGAGTCTGGTTGGTAACGATGAAATCTGCTCGACCATCACCGTTTACATCCCCGGTGCCGGACACATAGTAACCAAGTCCTTCGTTAATAGCGGCACCATCTTTCCGAAACAGAATAGCCCCGCTGGCTCCGGAATAGACAATCGCGGATCCGGCGGAAGTCATTCCTGAGGGATCGCAATATGGCATCCCAATCAGATAATCCGGGACACCATCGCCATTTACATCCCCGGCTCCCGCCACCGACCATCCCAGCTTATCACCAGCCACCGCTCCATCCTTCTGCACTAGAAGATTATACTGGCCAAAAGCGTTGGTGTGCAGTGAGATAGAAATGAGTAGAATCAACCAGTAGACACTTGGTCTCCTGTTGCTAAAACTTCGACTGATCATATCAGATGCCTCCATCTACAGTTTGGAGAACCACCGGTACACACCGCCTACAGCAGGAGATAACAGATCGGTAGATCTCTTTCGTTTTTACATTCGTCATCGCTAACAGGGCGACGCCCATATCACTTTCAGCGCCGCGCAAAGAGAAGTTTATATTGAAGCCCCACCCCTCGGTGCCACGATGTTTGGCATCAGGATAGCGGCCAGAAGTAATACTCATGAAGGCGTTACAATCGACCACTTGCAAGGTTGTCTCAACCAGAACGTAATTTTTTCGTTCCCAATAACTCTCTAATCCAGCAAGAACGGGACAATAATGCATGTCTTGTGTCCTAAAATCAACATAAAACAGCGTCGCTGTGCGCTTTTTTGGCCACTCAACCACTCCTGACAGAATGAAAAGTGACTTGAGCTCCAACATACTCTCCACCCACATATCGATCTAGTTCGGCTGTTCCTGGCAGTTATCTTTAGGTTAATCTCAGTACAATCGATGTGCGGGTTCTACACAGCACTATGTAATTATGAGCCAAGAACTTAGTTGAGCTACCAGGTAAGTATTGAGCATCCCGTGCCATGAAAAAACGACACTGTCCAAAATCAGTCTCCCCGGATTGATGATACCTGAGTGGAGAATTCCGAAGTGACGCCAGCCATCGAACGATTGGCTTAGCAAGCGATCTGCTCATTGCCCACAGCCCAAGTAATACGTATGAGCTGATTCGCAGGCTCGCAGCGCCGGAGTTTTCATGAAGATTCTCTTGACAAGTGTGTATTTTAACCGTAGGTTTCAAAGTGGTTATGTAATTAGTACTTAGTGGGGTGATAGCGATTCATAGAGTAAGATAGTCTAAAGTATCGCTGATGACTGACTATTCTACTGATGTGTCACCATGCAGGTGAGATTTAGTCTTGACGACCAGTAGAATATTGGCTGCGCAGCATACTCCATTATAGAAAGTTACAAACAGGGAAAAACGCGCCGGGATAGGCAAGGAGTGCCGCTAGGAATATATTTGCATCTAAGGGATATGCTTCTTGTCGAATTACTCAGCTTGCTCGTGAATTGATACAGTGTCAGTATGAATTACACATGGTGTCTGATGATGTGCATATTATGAAATTCAACAAGTATACAATGTGTTATGACAAGATTACAAAGCTACCCTGCGGTTGTTTGTGCCAGGGAGAAAGGTAGGTGTTACTCATTGTGCTAGCGTACCAAAATTTCATTAAAACTAAGAACACCCTTGTGTTTGGTCAAGCCGAATACCCAAAGGCAAATAGACTGATCATATTGGGGCTCATCTCAAAGGAGACACACTTATGAATCAAGAAATTTTAATTACATTACGTCCGCGGCCGCATCGCACAAGCAAGGCGAGTGTATGGTTGTTAACGGTAGTGTTTACGCTGGCCACCCTGTTTGGGCTCAGCGGCTCGGCAATGGCCCAGCTTGATGCTACCTTTGAACTCGAAGGTAATGCTGTCTTTGAGATCTTCGACGACTGGGACTCGCTTTATATCAACGGGGCCGACTTCAACTTTGATCTGGATGTCTATACCGGGGTCATTAAAGACTGGGGGCCCGACACGACCAGATTCGGCGTAGGCACGAAAGACATTGACGATATTCCCGACTGGTCGTGGCAGAAATTGGCTCCAAACGACAAGGTCGATATCACAAACGGCCAAGCGGCCCTGTATACACCGGGTGGCAATACCTATCTGTATATGGCAACGGACCGGTTTGCCAATAATGGCGACGCTGCAATGGGTCTGTGGCTCTTGCAGGATAGTGCTGTCAACTACCTCCCGGATGGCTCATGGAGCGGCAGCCACGTTGCCGGAACTCCGGGACCGGGTGGCGAGGTTGGAGACATCCTGATTCTGTCCCATTTTACGCAAGGTGGCGAGGTTGATAGTATCTCTGTATTCGAATGGGTTGGGTCGGGAGGTGACGCCGACGACATCCTGGGAAGTGAGGGGGCTGATCAATTCGACATCATTTCCAAAACTCCTTCTACGGCTACTGGCTATGTGAATGAGAGTCCGATTTTTGCTCCCTGGCCATATGAGTCCAAATACGGTGACACTGATAGTATTCCTGACGCCAGCTTCTTTGAGGGCGGTCTGGACTTAGGTGTTCTGTTCAGTGGAAACGTTCCATGCTTTTCTAAATTCCTTTTCACGACCCGAACATCGCAATCACTGACGGCCTCAGTAAAGGACTTCGGTCTTGGCGAATTCTCGACCATACCTATCGTGTCGGTTGATCCCGCGATCATTTGTGAAGGAGAGGCCGCTGAGTTGTGTGCTACCGTGCAGTTAGGCACCGGTATCCCGCCGTTCACCTATATGTGGGAGCTTGATGGCGTAGTTATACCTGGCGAGATTACTTCGTGTATCTCGGTAACAACTGCAGGCTACTACTCTGTTATAGTAACCGGCGACAATGGCTGTGCATCGAGTGAAGTTGGAGCCACGGTGACGGTCATTCCCGATCCGATTCTGACCTGTACTGGTGGAAATTTGACCTGCGACGTGACTCAGATTACGGCCAGCGTTACCGTCACCAATATTGGTGAGCTTGGCGCGGTGACGTATTTGTGGGTTCCTGCTCCTGAGGTAGGTGCTGCGGATATGGCTACAGCCACGTACACTACTGCCGGTGACAAGTGGGTCTATGTGACTTCAACGGACGGGTGTGTCGACTCATGCATGGTCACTATCACCGAGGATATTGATCTTCCAGAGTTGACCTGTACTGGTGGTAATTTGACCTGTGACAGCACTTTGGCTTGGGCCACTGTGGTCGTCACCAACATTGGTGATCTTATTATGCCGCTAACGTATGAGTGGAGTCCCGAGCCGGTCAGCGGTCAGGGTACCGACTCTGCCCGTTACGATGCTGCGACTGCTGTATCGATTACCGTGACGGAAGACGCGACTGGTTGTGACGCGACCTGTAATACTGCGATCACCGAGGA
>JAHOYZ010000032.1 GCA_019038695.1 Candidatus Zixiibacteriota bacterium | reverse complement strand
ATCACGTCCTCTGCACACGAGATACCGCCAATACCGATGAGGGGTAAACTGCATGCATTATAGACAGCATCGACCTGGGCCAGGGCTACGGGCTTAATGGCCGGTCCGGTCAGCCCCCCACGATTGTTGGTCAACCGTGGCCGCCAGGTTTCTGTATCAATGGTAATGCCGACCAGCGAGTTGATCAGTGATAATGCATCCGCTCCACCATGTTCGGCGGCCCGTGCTATTTGCTCAATACTAGTAACATTGGGAGATAGTTTGGCAATCAAAGGGCCAGTAAATGCTTTCTTCGCAGCCTTGACAATTTCCTCAGTAAGACGCGGATCGGAACCAAACTCCATCCCGCCCTCGTCTACATTGGGGCAGCTGATATTCAGTTCTATCATATCCACGCCTTCACAGTCGTTCAAACGAGTACATACTTCCACATACTCCTTCAACGACGATCCGGCAACATTAACAATCACTCTGGTTCCGCAGGTTCTGAGAGTTGGTATCTTCTCAGTCACAAAGCGATCGATACCCACATTGGCCAAGCCGATTGCATTAAGCATACCTGAGGCAGATTCGGCTGTACGAGGTACTGGATGCCCTTCCCGTGGTTCCAAGGTTACAGACTTGGTCACCAGCGCACCCAGCTTCTTAAGCGGAAACATCTGGGCCAGTTCCTCTCCGTAACCGCAACATCCCGAAGCGGTCATGATCGGATTGGCAAACGCAACGCCTGCAATTTCTACTTTAAGATCGGGACTCACAACATCACCTCACCAATATCAAACACCGGCCCTTCCTTACATACTCGCGCCTGTCCCCCTTCGGTCAGAGACACAACGCATCCGAGACAAATCCCTACCCCGCATGGCATCGGAGCCTCAAGCGAAAGTTGCCCGCTCACGCCATATTTGATACCAAGCTCGTTGACAGCCTTAAGCATCCCTTGCGGACCACAGGCAAAAAGCCGCGGGCGGAGCCTGTCTTTATCTATGTTTTGTAGTAGTTCCATAATGGGAGCGGTAACCAGTCCTCTTGTCCCAAAAGACCCATCCTCGGTTACAGGGCAGAACTGGATTCCTGATTTCTTGATCTGACTGCGCATAATGATATCCGCGGCGGTTCTCCCACCATAATAGAGGACAATTTTCTTAGGATCAAATCCGCGAGTAATAAGAACCCTGGCCAGAAACAGCAGAGGTGGTATGCCCACTCCACCGGCCACTAGAGCAACGGCTTCGCTTCGACGTGGCAGTTTGAATGGTGTTCCCAACGGACCCAGGATATTGACCGAATCGCCTGATCGCAAGCGACTCATGGCTAGTGTTCCCCGGCCAACGACCCTGAATACTATATCCAATTTACCAGGCTCCGATTCGATACCGGCAACCGACATCGGACGACGGAAAAACAGATCAGTACCAGGTAGCTGAAGTTGGATAAAATGCCCCGGGCGGAATCCACCAATTCGGGGTAAAGGGCCGAAGGTCAGTGAAAAATACTCATCCCCCAGCCTCTTCTTCTTAAGGACAACAGAGTCGCGACAAAATGGTTTGATCATTTCAAATGGCTCGGTAGAGTAATCCTCAGTTTGTACACCCACCATGAATTCAACATTTCTGGTGGAATTAACTGTGTATCCCACACTGTAGACCGCACAGTTTCCTCGGCTCTGATGTTAATCTCGTCTACATCCGACCATGTTTTCTGTACAAGATTAACTACTTCACCCGAGAAATCAAGCTTGATTTGAAAAACCAAGTCTCCCTGCCACTGCGAACCGTATGCTTCCGTAGGGTATACAAACTTCTCCCGAACCTCTTTAATTTTCACTCGCTCCATAAAGTCCCGAGCCATACCGCCGTCAGGATCGAAATACTTCATCCTCTCAGGGTCAACATAGCCAACCAGCGAATCTCCTTGCCAGACCTCGCCTTCTATGAAATCCTTGTCACCGATCCTTACGCTATCCCCAGTTTCATTCATCTGCGGGACCTCTCGCGCTGGACGATAGTTCGTGCGTTTGGTGGCTTCAATCGACCATTCGGTACCGGGAAAGGAATCAGCGAACTCGGTGTAAGAGAAATAGACGGAAGAATCTCCAGGACTATCATAGGTCTCGGTCAGCCAGATCAGAGCAAAGCGTGCCAGTAGATAGTACTGTGAGTCCTCAAAATGATCCACAATAGTCTGGTAGTAGATGCGAGCAGAGTCAATGTTGACATCGTCCACAACGCATCGTTCGGCCATCCTCAGATATGCGGCCGCGTGACCAGTATCCGCGGCTGTGCCTGTCAGACCCAGAGCTTCCAGAGCATCCGGCATGTAATCAGAATTTGCGTAGCGCTCAATGATAATGCGTAAAACCGAATCAGCAGCTACCGAATCTGCCTCATGTTCACGGATCATTTGCGACAAGGAGATCAGTCCCTTTGGAGCCACATACGCCATCGGGAACGAATCGACCAGGTAACGCATCTCAAGAATAGCTGTATCCGGCTTATTCAGATCAAACCACAGCAGTTCGGCCAGTTGAAATTGTGTGAGAGCAGCATCATCAATAGCTTGCTGAGTAGTTGCCGAGTCAATCTCAATCGTACGAGCGTATTCTTCAAGCTTGCCGATACTGGAGGAGCGATTCAGAGCACCCATACCAGCATCGGAGCTACGCCCCAGTTTGAGAGCTTCGTCGTAGAACGCCTTTGCTTCTTCCAGGTTGTCGTATTCATACTGGTAGATCAATCCGAGGTTGTAGAGGGCTTCCTGACGGAGCACCTTGTTCTTGTCCTCGGAGGAGGATACTTGGTAGTAGGTCATCTCGGCTTGTTCTATGTCACCGTCCCACTCATACCCTTCAGCCAAGGCTAACCTGAGAACGTTCAGCGAGTCATAGTATTTCTCGTCATCCATCAGCGTTTCCAGATAGTCCAGACCTTCGTCTATTCGTAGCATGCGATAGGAACAGCTGGCGGCTCGATACAGCGCATGAAACCGTTCGTCCAGACTGGGATCCATGCCCAGGATTTGAAGATATGCCCCCTGGGCATCATCGAATTGAAAGCTCTCGAAGTACCCGTCAGCTATATGTCTCTGCGCCATGATCCGCTCCTCGTCCGATCCCAGGGAATCCCGAATGAGAAGAAAATAACCATGGGCCTCACTAAAGAGTCGTTCTTCGAAATGGAACAGACCCAGAGCCATTGCAGCCTCCCCCTTGAAACTACGACTCACATCTTCATTCAATAACTCCACAAAGGACTCCATCGCTGACTCAATCTCTCCCTGCTCCAATTCAGTCCTGGCCAGATATAGACGTGAATCCCGAAAATATTCGAACTCTTCATAGTTGGCAATTATCTCTCGAAAACGACGTTCCGCCCGATCATACTGTTTGGTCCAGAAATATGATACTCCAAGTACAAAGAGAGCATCATCGTAGTATTTGGAGTTGGGATAGTTCTCTGTTACTTTCAGAGATTTTTCGATAGCCTTCTTATACTTAGCCTGATTAATCTTCGGCTTACCGTACCTGTTCTCCTTGCGCGTCCTTTCCGCATCGTTAAACGCCTTTTTGGCATTGTAAAAGGTGTTGTAATACACACAACCAACCGGCAGGACCGCAAGCAGTACCACAAGAATAAATATGCGCTTGAAAAACAATTTCATCAATAACTCGGTGTCTGTTATACCGCAACCTTACTCGTTTGTTTCAACTTGCAATCAATCGGCCAATGATTCCATCATCTCCACCAACCGGGGAAGATATTTGCCGGATGGTTCCGCCACATGGAAATCAGCCAGACCGGTAAGCGGTGTAGCCTCAACATTGATCTCTACCAGTGTCGCCCCTGATCGCTTGGCCTCCGTCGGCAATGATGCCGCCGGATGTACCAGAGCAGAAGTCCCTATCGAGAAAAAGAGATCCGCCTTCGACGACTCCTCAAAAGCCCGATTGATTATCTGGGCGTCAAGCATCTCTCCAAACCAGACCACATCAGGTCTGATCTGTCCACCACAAGCAGGGCAGGATGGAACACTATCGGGGTCGATATCGGCCTCGTCGGGATACGTCTGCGAGCAATCAACACACTTGTTGAGGTTGATGTTGCCATGCAGTTCCAAAACATCTTCAGAACCAGCAATGCGGTGCAAACCGTCAACATTCTGGGTCACCAGAACAAACCGGTCAAACATCGATTCCATATCACGCAACGCATAGTGACCGGGATTAGGCTTTGTCTCACCAACTATCTGGCGTCGCCAGTTGTACCATTCCCAGACTACCTTCGGATTACCCAGAAAAGCATCCATCGTTGCCAGTTCTTCAGCTCGGAACTTTCCCCACAAGCCATCTTTGCCGCGAAAAGTCGGTACACCGGATTCCGCTGAAATACCAGCCCCGGTCAACACTACACAGCGACGGCAGTTGCGAGCGATTTTGGCTATCTTCTCAATCATGTGGATAAGATAGACGAATGTCCCTCCGAAGACAAAAGAAATCTGTCCGGACATAGGTGCCTAATCAGGAGCCAACTACCCTATTCAATCCGAACCATCTCTCCTGCTTCTTCAAAAGCTCCCTCGGTTGACAGGTGCTTAGCCAGAAATGCTATGATTTCCTCGGTAGATCCGGTTAGAACATAGTTGTTTTTGATAATCTGGTGAGAAAGCACATCAGGATTCTTCTTGAGATATTCCTTTAACCAATCGTAGTTGATAGCAGATAATTTCAGCATCGGTTCGAATTGATCTACCTTAAAAAACGTATGCGTCCCAATGACATTGAGTTCATAGCAGTCGGGGATATTGATATCATCACCCTCGGGATAGAAATCAAGGAACAGCGCCTCACCGATCTTCGCCATGTGAATATCGAACCGACATTTCTCCCCTTCCGCGTTAACCGAAACCAGTTGATATTCTTTCTCGCCGGTCTTGATGAATTCATTGAACTCTTTGGATGTCGGATTTTCGGGATCACCCCACACACCTACTAAGGCGGGCTCAAAAACCAAATTGTCGTCGGTGTAGATACCGTTTAGGGAACTGGGGATACATCCGGCCAGGGCCAGCAGAGCGACTGCGCCCACAAGAATCGTCAGTTTACCAATCATCACAACCTCCCGTTCGTGTATCATGGTTTATCCATGTTTATGATACACATGAAAGGGCGGAAGGTTGGGTGATTTGGGTTACCGCCAATCCTACGGCACCCGTTCCACGTTGAGGATCTGACCGATTCTGGCGTCGTAGAGCAAGTGCACATCACCATCTTTGAAGTCATAATAAACGAGCTGCATGACTGAACTCTCTCTTCCTGGGCGAGCCGCCAGGTTACCGATGACAAATACATCATCTCCCAAGGAGTAGATGGTTTGCACTGCTACCAACTTAACTTCAATCCAAGCACGAACGTGAAGTTGATCATCTAGGAGCTTCAGCTTTCGTTCAGGCTTGTCGTACACCAATAGCTCTGAACTGTTTTGAGGAATGATTGGGTGCGTTCCATGGGGGATTGTATCAATCACTTCCGACAAGATGTTGAATCTCAAAGTTGACTCTCTTTTCCGGTAGTATGCGTTCTCCCCTGTGTAGACGAAGAAGAGGAACTGGCTGAAATCGTCTCGGCCGCAGCTCGTGATCGAATCGACGAAGATGAGGGAATCGCGCACTTCGTCGAATATGCAAAAGAAGTCTATGCTCTCCCCACGGCTATTATGACTCAGATGATAGCTTAGTCCGGTCAGTCCTTTTGGTGGATAGCATGTATACATATCTGGTCTGATCGAGTTGGGATCGTAGCCGAATTTGTCCACCAAGTCCTTGTCGATCCAGTAGGTCTTAAAGAGATCATTCACGATAGAATTGCTGGTGTTGTTGAACCAGCGTTCCCGATCACGTGGGGAACCGCCAACCGCCACGGTAGTGCACCCACAATGAATGCTTCTCCGTTCGTCCCAATAATCCCTTCTAGCGGTATATGATGAGTCACTCAAGGTTTCGTAAACATCAATGTGATCTTTCTCGAAGAAAAGCTGATTATTCCTGTAATCGACGTACTCAATCCGCAACCGTGGGTCGTCGCCTGCACTGCAACTAGACAAGACACCCCAACACAGCAGACACAGTACCACAAGTAGGATGAACCCGACATATCTGGTCTTCACAGAATCACCTCCAAGTTGGTTCCCAATGGGGCAGACGGGGACGTCTGCCGCCCACGGGAACACCAACAGAATCACTCAGCATCGTCACTGGTTGCTTCTTCATCGAGTTTCTTTCTGCGGCGTTTACTCCGCCGTGTCCGAATCTTCCATGCCACATAGAGTGCTATGATGCAACCAACCGAAAGAAGTGATGCCGATAATGACATTGCCCCGACCACGCTAAGGGCGACGAGGATGGCTGTTATCCAGAAAAGAATCGTTGTCTCCACACAGAGCCGAATCAAACCAGCCACCTTGGCTGAGGCTCGCTCATCACTCTCGTCCACTTTCCCCGAAGAGCCATTATTCGATCTTTTCTTTCTGGTATAGAAACGATACAGATAATACAGCATCCCGATGAAAATGATAACTTCGAAAGTGAAGTCAGCCAGGCGAAATCCTCCGTACTGCCAGGCAAGGATCAAGATCGATACGAGTATCAGCAAGCCGACAGTTATTGCAACGTTGCGGAGCCACGATTTGTGATCAGAAGAAACTTGTCTCATGTTTGGCCTCGTCTCTCCCCAATGAAGATGTCGCTGCCCCCATTACTCCCTTTCAGTCGTCGAACAGATTATCGAAGCGTTTTTTGAGGTCGTCTTTGCCACCGCCCGCAGCGCCCATTCCGCCCGGTTTCTTTGTAGCGTCACGTTTCTGAAAGAAATCGCAGAAATTGTTCTTTTCTTTGTCTTTGACCGGCGTTCTGATATTCTCGCGGCACTGCATATGACTGGCAGGATTATAATGCCGACAACCATGACAACATCGAAGATCGGCCATACACTCCACACAACTGTCCATACGAGTTACTCGCCCCATTATCCCCGTTGGTTTACCACAATTCCAGCAAAGCAATCCCTGATCGGCCATCAATCAATCCTCGGTTGTGTCTCGACCGGAGCCATCTAAGCATGGCAGGTCGGTCAGTGACAATTAGTGTCCGCATCACTTCCTCGGGCCAACCCTTTGGGTTATTATATTCAATCGTGGCTCGACTGTCAATGATCTCGGAGAACGAATTGCCAAAGATCATGCGGCAGATGTCGAAACTGAAGACAGTTTCAACCTACTCGGCTACTGCCAGAACGAAGCTCGACCAAAGATGAGTTCTACCAACGCTGTGCGATATTCCCCGTCCTTAAAATACGCCAGTTCGTTGTGAGTGCCGCGAAGTTTAACAAAGCGTTTGGGCTTATTGGCCGCCGCATACAACTGTTCACCCATTTCAAACGGAATAATGTCATCATCGGGCGAATGGGTCACCAACACCGGACAGGAAATACCAGTGATCTTCTCCAGCGAATTGAGCTTATACCGAAGCAACACCCCCACCGGGAAAAACGGAAACATCTTAGCAGCCATAGCTGCCGCCGAGGTCAATGACGATTCCACTACCAGGCCACGGCACTGCACTTGATACGCCAGATCAACCGCCACCACTCCTCCCAGTGACCGACCAAATACGACAACCTGCTCCGGAGCATACTTGCCTTCATTCGTCAGCCATTCGTAGGAGGCTCTGGCATCGGCATAGATATTCTTCTCGTTAGGTTTACCATCAGACTGTCCGTAGCCGCGAAAGTCGAAGATAAAGATATCCGCCCCCAACCTGAGCACATACTCAATCGTTTCCAACCGGTGCGAGATATTCCCGCCATTGCCATGACAGAAAAGCACCACCGGCCTTGGTTCGGCTTGATCGGTCGCAGTAGTCTTCAACCACCAGGCATGGATTTTCTCCCCGGCGTCTACTTCGATGAATACATCTTCATATTGCAAGCCAATCTCGTCCGGTGTCACAACCAGTTCGCTGGTCGGAAAGAAAACCATCTTGTCCTGCATTAGGTATAAATATGCACCAAAGGCAATGAAGATAACAACGATAGTTAGAATCGGCCAGAGTATCATGCTAAGTAATCTCACTTGAATCTATATCCATGCTCACAGGAGAGCCACACGATAAGCGTTGTCACTCCCATTCAATAGTAGCTGGTGGTTTGGACGAAACGTCGTACACCACGCGGTTGACTCCCACGACTTCACGAATAATCCGGTTGGAGATATGGGCCAGGATGTCATGATCAATATGTGCCCAATCGGCTGTCATACCATCCACCGAAGTGACAGCCCGCAAAGCGACAACATTCTCATAGGTTCGTTCGTCGCCCATAACACCCACTGCCCTGATTGGCAGGAGGACAGCAAATGCCTGCCAGATATCGTTATATATATTGTTGGCGTGCAGTTCCTCAATGAAAATCGCATCCACTTCCCGTAGAAGGTCGCACCGCTCTTTGGTAATCTCGCCCAGTATCCGCACAGCCAATCCCGGACCGGGGAATGGATGTCGCCCAATGAAACTATCCGGCAAGCCGAGTAGTCTTCCCGTGGCTCGAACTTCATCCTTGAACAGCTCCCTTAGCGGTTCTACCAACCGCAATTTCATACGGTCTTTGAGTCCACCAACATTATGGTGGGACTTAATGGTGGCCGAGGGCCCCTTGAATGAAACCGATTCAATCACATCGGGATAGAGCGTTCCCTGGGCCAGGAACTTAATATCGCCGATCCTGGCCGCCTCAGCCTCAAAGACATCTATGAATGTGTTGCCGATAATCTTTCGTTTTTTCTCCGGGTCACTCACTCCCTCCAGACGAGCCAGAAACGTGACCGACGCATCTACCGGATGAAGATCGATATCCAAAGTTCGAAGCATCGCAACAACCTCAGTGAACTCGTTCTTACGCAATAAACCGTTATCAACAAATATGGCATGGAGGTTCTTACCAACTGCTCGTGACAGAAGCATAGCAGCCACTGTGGAATCGATACCTCCAGAAATACCGAGCGCCACACCATTATCGCCCACCTGCGCTTTGATACCGGTTACCGATGATTCGATGAAAGTCTCGGTAGTCCAATCCCCCTTGAGACCGCAAATGCCAGACAGGAAATTCTCAACAATACGTTTTCCCTCAGTAGTATGGTGCACCTCAGGGTGAAACTGTATGCCATAGAATTTCCGATCCGGGTTCTCAATAGCAGCCATTGCCAGGGTGTCGGTGGTGCCGATTTGATGAAATCCTTCCGGCATCTCGACAATCGAATCACCGTGCGACATCCACACCTCAGAGCGACTGGATATCCCAGCCAGAAGAGAGCTATCATTTGCAGCGCTGAAATGAGCCCGCCCATACTCCCGGGTTTGAGAAGCTTCGAGTCGACCGCCAAAACGATCGGCCAGCAACTGCATCCCGTAGCAGATGCCAAGTATTGGTTTGTCGGTATCGAAAAACGAAGCCGGCATTCGGGGCGCTTCGGAATCACTCAGAGAAGACGGTCCACCGGACAGAATGTACCCCCGCACATGTGCCTCGCTGAAGCGACTGAGATCAGCAGTGCAGGGCACGATTTCACAATACACGCTGGCCTCGCGCACGCGACGGGCAATTAATTGAGTATACTGTGAACCGAAATCAAGGATCAGTATCATTTCATGATGGGTAGCCATATTACTCTTTCGTATCAGGTGCTCCGGGGATGATAGTGTCATTGAGTAAGGTGTCATCGGTGTCAGGATAGTCTTCGATCCACTGCAAGCCGCGTGATTCCTTACGCATGAGCGCAGACCGGATAATCAACTCCGAGACGGTAGTCATGTTGCGCAGTTCGATTACGTCGTAGGTAGCCGGGGTTGCCAGGTAGTGCTGCTCGACAACCGATCTCATCTTCTGAACCTTGTCCAGGGCTAATTTCAGGAGGGTTTCGTTGCGAACAATGCCAACGAAGTCCGACATTATCCGTCCGAGTTGATGACGATCATGAGCCAATAGTACTTTTTCACCCGAGGTGTGAAGCGACGAAGCCAGGGCATGATCGGTCGGCATAGTCACCGTCGCACTCGCTGTCCTGCCGTAATCGCACGAAACCTGGGCTGACCGTTTGGCCATCACGACCGCTTCCAGAAGCGAATTCGAAGCCAGGCGATTGGCTCCGTGCATCCCTGTCATAGCTATCTCACCGGCCACATACAACCCGGCCAACTCTGTCTCACCGTCGAGACCCGCCATGACTCCACCACACGAGTAGTGAGCGGCAGGAACAACGGGAACCGGTCGCTTGGTAATATCAAAACCGCGCTGCCGACAGGTGCGATAGATATTCGGGAATCTTTCCTTGATAAATTCTTCGTCGCGATGACTTATGTCAAGCAGTACGAACTCCCGGCCGCTCTCTTTAAGTTCCTTGTGAATCGTTCGAGCGACAACATCTCGCGGCGCAAGGTCCTTCAGTTCGTGAGCATTCTCCATGATGAGACGTCCGTCAACCGAGAGCAGTCGTCCGCCCTCGCCACGTACCGCCTCGGATATTAGAAACGGCCATCGTTCGGGACTGAAAAGAGTAGTCGGATGAAACTGAATGAACTCCAGATTGCCGACCGACACCCCGGCCCGGTGGGCGATAGCGATTCCGTCGCCGGTTGCAATCATAGGATTACTGGTATGGTAGTACACTTGGCCCAGTCCACCGGTTGCCAGAAGCGTTACTGGTGCACAAAAAGCGATAAACTCTCTATCTTCCTCGGCGAAGACATATGCCCCCGAGCATACCCGTCCATCTTCGGTTTGGCCCACAATCAAGTCGAGTACAATGTGATCTCGGAAAAAATCGATCTGGGCTGAACTCGCATCACATGCCGCCAACAGAGCTCGCTCAATCTCACCGCCGGTCAGATCTCCTGCTCGCACAACGCGGGACACTGAGTGGCCTCCTTCACGACCGAGGCTGTAGTGACCACCCCGTCTTGTGAACTTAACTCCATAGGCCACAAGATCAGCGATCGCGGCTGGCGCGGCATGAATGATCTCTCGGACCACATCCTCGTGGCACAATCCACACCCGGCTGTGAGCGTGTCCCTGACATGTGAATCAAACGAGTCAGTGCCACCCAGAACGGCCGCGATACCGCCTTGCGCCCGATTCGTATTGGTGTCTTCAGCCGCCTTCTTGGTCACGATCGCTATTCGCACCCCCGGGTTTAGCCGGGCAACCTCAAGCGCATAGAACAATCCTGCGATTCCGGTACCGGCCACAAGAAAATCATACTGGCGTTCCATCAACGGCCTCGCTTCTGAAGATTCAACTTGTCACGTAACAAAGTTGTCAATTTTTCCTCACCCGGATCAAGGTCTATTGACTGCCCAAGATAGTATATTTCCCGTCCGAAATCAAAGCTTCCCAATTTGACCCAGTCTTTGCCGGTAGTGACAATTACATCCGAGCCACAACTGTCGGCCCGCCGCTTGATCTCTGAGAGCAACTCAGGCGTATAAACCTGGTGATCTGACAGCTCCATCGCTTCATCAAGATCACCGGCCAGAGCATCAAGTTGTCTGCGCAACGGTATAAAATTCCCGATTCCAGCAAACAGAAATACTGATTTGTCATCAAGGTACTTGATGGGATACCGTCGTTCACTCCCTACCAGTTCCGGTGCGAAAAACTGGGCATGATACATATCCGCCCCGGGGTTGATCCGGGTAAGCTTCTGCCGCAATTGTGTGATATCCTCAGCGAAATTGGCACGTGTTATCAGGATGATGTCAGCCCGTTTCAAGCCTGTCAATGGCTCCCGGAGAACACCGATCGGAAAAGTCTTAAGGCGGCGAGATTCAACGGCGGCATCGTAGGTAACGATGTCAACATCACGGGCCAGCCCAAAATGCTGGAAACCGTCATCGACAATCATCAAATCAATCCCACCATGCTCGGCCAATCGCTCTGCGGCAATAGTCTTGGAACTATCCACGGAGAAAATCGCCTCTGGAAGAAGCATAGCGAGTAGCTTGACTTCATCCCCGGTCAGCTCGACCGATAACTTCGACATCTTGTAACCCGGCTCAAGAACGGCGTCATCAGAATGGCGCCCCCAACCGGAGGATATGATACCGACCTGGAAACCTTCTTCGATAAATGAGCGTGCCAGCATCGCCACCACCGGAGTCTTGCCCGTCCCGCCAACAGTGATGTTACCGACGGAGATGATTGGGATACTCACCCTCATGACAGTGCGCGGCCACACCCTGTGCAGTCGTGAAGCCACTCGATAGATAGCCGAAGCCAACCAGAATAATGGAACCAGTAGCGACCATCCAGACAAATCCGGGCGTCTAAGGTATGCTTTCCACCATCGTTCAAACATCGCTCAACCTGCCAAGAATGTAGTCACCCGCTCGTGCTGTTGCCGAGTCGGGTCGTGCGTCGTCGCTTTTAATCGTAAACCTGGTCTCCCCCGCTTGAACATGAGCAACGACTTCAGCTAACTCGGAACCAGTAGAGACCTGAGCACCATAGTTGTTGCTGAGAATATAAGTGGCTGCCTCCAGAACGTTACTCACATGCGGACCGAAGAGAACCGGCGAACCAGCCCAGACCGGTTCGAGCACATTATGGCCGCCGATATCCACCAGCGTCCCACCTACAAAACAAATATCAGAAGCCATATATAGATCGCTGAGTACTCCCATCTGATTGATCAATATGACTTGAGCCTGCACGTCGGAATCGCCGTAGATGGCATATCGAACTCCGGCATCAATACACATTTGTTTGACGTCGTCGATACGCTCCAAATGTCGAGGCGCCATTACCAGTCGCAGCCCAGCCGAACCATCAGCGGATAATCGGGTTGCGAATGCTTCAAGGAGAAGTGCCTCTTCTCCTTTCCTTGTAGAACCGGCTACTATCAGAAAATCCTGTGGGCTAACTCCGAGGCGATATCTAATCTCTGCTCGTCGGCCTTCCGAACGAGGAAGCAGAGGAGCGTCAAATTTCATATCACCTGCAACAATCGACTTCTCATCCGCGACTCCCAATTGCCGATAACGACTGGCATCCTCGTCTGTTTTGAAGAAGAAGTGGTCATATCGGCTCAGCAGGTGTCGCATGAATCCCGTAGCCCGATTGTATCGCCGGAAGGCCCGTTCTGTCATACGACCATTAACTAGAATCTGCGGGACGGATCGGCGGTCAGCCTCCATTATTAGATTAGGCCATATCTCCGTCTCAGCAATAACCAGCACTGCTGGATTGATCGCCTGCATGCTTCTTCGAACGGTCGGGAGACTGTCAAGCGGAAGGAAGCCAACGGCCAGGCCGGGGATATCGAGTTGTTGGGCTACTTTGAATCCAGCGTCGGTCATTAC
Organism: Candidatus Zixiibacteriota bacterium; assembly: GCA_019038695.1. NCBI lineage: Bacteria > Pseudomonadati > Candidatus Zixiibacteriota > Candidatus Zixiibacteriota bacterium. Next base: position 48,094 of record JAHOYZ010000032.1, on the reverse strand, counting down.
CGTGAGGCGCATTCGCAATGCGGGTTTTTTATCACGAAGGTATTGCAGTAAGTAGGATATGACCTTCACTTCTCCAACCGATGAGGCATGCAACCAAATATCAGAAGATTCATCGGCTGGAATCAGTCCGAGGCGGTGGCGCCATTTCAAATCGCCGCTTGCTGCTCTGAGCCGGAGTATAGGGAAAGCCACCAGATAGATGAGTGTGGTTAGCAGACGATATAGAATAAGCAAAGCTTACCCTTCCCTCAGATGATCCAGAATGAGACGCGCTGCCCGATCCGAGGCACCCACTCCGCCCAGCATCTCCGGTACCCGGCACAAATGCTCCCGTACTGATTCGTAGCGTTGCCTGTCATCCATGAACTTCGTAAGTTCCTCACTAATCCGGACCGGCGATGCCTCCTGTTGGATCAACTCCGGAACCAGTTTCTCTCCGGCAACCAAATTGACCAGAGCGATCTTGTCAAGCGCGATCAGTCGTCGAGCTATCTGATACGTTATGAATCCCGTCCGGTAAATGACCACCATCGGACGACCAATGATCCCGGTCTCAAGCGTGACGGTGCCGGATGCTGTCAGAGCCAGATCGCTTTCGAAAATACATCGACGAGGATCATCGTACTCGACTGTGATTCCGTCAGCGGCATAGGGCGAAGCCATCTTCTCGTAGTCAACAACACCAGACAGACCAGCGACAACAGCCTTGGTATCGTAGCGATGATTCAGTATTCGTGCTGTCTCCAACATTGTGGGCAACATCCGGTGCACTTCCTGCGGACGCGACCCTGGCAACAAACATAGCCTGTTGGCTTCTGGTGGAGACGATGAAATGTACTCGGGGGGAATATCCTCAAGCAAATAGTGTCCAACGAATTTTACTGGAATGTCATGGCCTCGGAAGAAATCCTCTTCGAAAGGAAGAATGACCAGCATGAGATCAACCAGCTCTCGAATCTGTGACACACGTCGTTTCCCCCACGCCCAGACCTGAGGTGAAATGTAATAGATGATTGGAATGCCAAGCTTCTTTACCCGTTGCGCCAGCCTCAGATTGAAACCGGGATAATCAACAAGTATGATTGCCTCAGGACGACGGCGTTCGATCTCTTCGACACAGCGATACATCAGACGTCGGAAGAACCGCCACTGACGAGCGACTTCCCAGAAACCAAGCACCGCCAACCGGTTGCTTTCGGCGAGTTGTTCCTGCCCCAGTGCGGCTAAGCGGCTATGTCCGAGACCGAAGAAACGAAATCCCGAATCTTGAGCCTTTATCGATTGAATAAGTCGGGCTGCGGCATTGTCGCCCGATGGGTCACCGGCTGATAGGAAGAGTTCCATCTCGCTCCTGTCGCTTAGTTACGAGCCAGCATCCGCTCCAGTGATTCCTGACCGATACGCTCCACTTCAAGTGCCACCCGAAGAGCTTCGGTCCCCTCCTCAAGCGACACAGCCGGGGGCTTGTTTTCCCCAACAGCCCGGAGGAATGACGTCAACTCCATTTGAAGCATATCTTCACCTGAGTCCTGCTTTTTGGTGTAGACAAGTTCCCGGTCCGACTTTCCGATCGGGACACGGAACCCATCACCGGAATAATCATTACCGACCAAGCGGTATAGATCGGCTTGTTTCTTAGCCAGATCCAGCGAGAAATAGCCCGACTGCTGGAAAATCCTCAGCTTACGCATCTGGTGCAGTGATATCCGCGAGGCAGTCAGGTTCGCTACTGCTCCACACTCAAAAGTAAGGCGGGCGTTGGCAATATCGGCCCGGTCGGAAACAACGGCCACCGCCGAAGCCTGAATGTCGACAATCTTCGAATCAATAAAACCCAGCACCAAATCAATATCGTGGATCATCAAATCGCGCACCACAGCTACATCAGTCCCGCGCGGATCAAACGCCGCCAGTCGATGAGCTTCGATAAAAGCTGGTGTGATTCCAGCATCCATGACCGCCTGTACCGCCGGATTGAAACGTTCAATGTGTCCGACAGCCACTGTGACACCGGCGGTCTCTGCCTTTTTCTTCAGCGTCAGCGCTTCGTCCAACGTGGCAGTAACCGGCTTCTCAATCAGACAATGAATCCCCCGGTCAATCAGAACGGAGGCAACTTCGCAGTGCTTGCTGGTCGGCACCACCACCGAGACTGCCTCGGCTGCTTCCGCTACCTGCTCAAGAGATTCAAACGCGATAACATCGTCATATTCTTTGGCAAACTGTGCCTTACACTCCGGATCGGTTTCATAGAATCCAACCAACTCGGACTCCTCAATGCGGCTGAGCCACTTGAGATGATGTTTTCCCAATGATCCCACACCAACAACAGCTGTTTTGACTTTCTTCATATTGAAACGAACCTCTGATTCCTTCCTGTTTGACACAGAATGTACGCAGAACACGTCGCAAGAGAAAGGGCAATTTGTACTACATGGTGACTGACGTTCTTGACAGAAGGTGCAAGAAAACATATACTCTACGGATGAAAACACAAAAGATCCCAATTATGCTATTGAGCCTGATGGCTTTGCTGTTTGCGGCTTCACCCGTCATGGCTCAGTCCACCGCCGAGCCGACTGCGGCTGAGGCCAGCATCGACACAACCGAAATTGTGCATGACCACGCCCATGATTCCGCTTCTATTGCTCAGGCCATAGCCGCCCAGGAAGCCGCCGAACAGGCAACCGCTCAAGAGACGGAGCAGATCCAACCCCCGGCAGACACCATTCCGGGTGTGCTGGACCATCTGAAGGCGACACACTATCTGTTGTTTGTAGTCTTCGCCATGATCGGCCTGATTCTCCTGATGGGCAAGTGGATCAACGTCTGGGTCAGGATCGTTGGTATGCTGGTTGTGTTTGTGCTGTTCGGGCTGGACTATTTCTATCCTTTGCATCCCAGTCCAATGTGTGGCGTCACCAAGCTGTTTATGTTCAAGTTCACCCATGGCGAGTTCTACCCGATGTTCCTGGCCTTGTTCCTGGCAATTATGATCCCCTGCCTTGTCGGGCGCAAACTGTTCTGTGGCTGGGTCTGCCCGCTGGGGGCACTACAGGATTTGGTTAACAAGATTCCATTTAAGCCGCGCTTCAAGCAGTTCAACTTCACAGTTTTCAATACGATTCGTATGACGCTGTTGGCGATGTTTATCCTGTCCTTCTTCTGGATCAAGGACCATATCGCGATGCTGGCTGAGTATACGGAGAATGACGCCACCGAACAGATGTGGACAGCATTCTCGGCCTACAGTATCTACGAACCGATCAATTTCTTCGAGCTGCTTCATTGGAGCATCGACGCCGCCTGGATTGTCATGATGGCCATTCTGGTGCTGGCCAGTTTGATGCTCTACCGACCGTTTTGTTATCTCATTTGTCCTATTGGAGCGTTGACATGGTTCCTTGAGAAAATCGCACCGGGGAGAATCCGGATCGATTTTGATCTCTGCACCGATTGCGACGAATGCATCGAGGCTTCTCCATGTCCAACAATCAAGAAGCTACTCGATGAGGATACCAAGGCTCACCCGGATTGTACATCCTGCGGCGAGTGTATCAAATCGTGCGAGTTCGACGCGATCAAGTTCGGGTTTAAGAAGTAGCGGTCAGAAACTACGTTTCTGTCATTCCTGCGGACGCAGGAATCCAGTCATAAATTGTAGGGCAGGAGCCCCGTGCTCCTGCCAGAAAACGTAGCCTGGACCCCTGTTTTCACAGGGGTGACAGATTCGAGAATCCCCGCTAACTTTCTGAGCATCCGGGTGCCCGGCACAAACTCGTTTGGCAGGCATTGCCTGTTCTTGGGATTAGGGGAGGGGGTTGTCGACACTGAAGATAGTTTTTGGTTACTAGTCTGAGAACTTGTTCCACAGAATGTCCGCCAAATGATCTTCGCGATCCTTGACGTCCTCGGGACGTGCGTAGGATTCCTGGGGATGCAAGTCATGTTCCGTAGTGGGAAAGATATAAGGCTTCCCAGTCACGGAGGGGTCGTGCAATTCACATCCTTCCAAGTCGCCTATCGCAACGATGAAAGACAACGCGCCGAAAAACCCAACCCTCAGATAGGCGATAGCATTTTTTGAGACATAGCAGTCGATACGATGAAACGGTCTGAACTTGACAGTCCCGATGTCTTTCCTGCCATCAAGCAACTGGGGCTGCAGACAGCTAACTCGCTTAAGAAAGTCCTGACGAACTTGAATCGTCTTCTGGCCATCACTCTGAATAGCTACGTCAAAAGTCCTGGCACCAAATAATCCAACAAGCCGTGAAGTGGGGAAGCCAAGGCAGTGCATTGACTCAAAGGCCACCTTTGCAACTAGGTCCACAGGGAACCGGGCACCCTCGAACTCTGCGCGATTGCCCTCGCTATCCACGAATTCGAATACGTCGCCAGCTATCCTGATTCGTTTCTCGCCTTCAGCCAACTTCTCTCTGACATACTCAAGCCAGTGCGGCCTCTCTTTGTCTACCCACGCTAGAAATCTCTCAATCGTGAACTTCTTGTCCCCGACGATGTGTCGATTCCCGTCAACCTTCCTCTTGGGTTTGAGCCTGTCCTTGTCGAATTCAAGCCGTATTTCCGTTTTGGGAACTCTAATAGTCAGGTGTTTGAAGGCCTTCTCAGGAGTCTGTATCTCAAGGTTTGCGATGGCTGTTGCAAGCAGCAGAGACTTCTTGACATGGGACTCAATAGTACGGCCTATTGCGTTGTTGCAAGACTTGCAGACATTGTCCAGCCATAGCTTCCCTCCCATTGAGCGCGGAAAGATATGAGCCTTTCCGAAGCTCTCCTCTTCCGGTCTCAAGCAATATATGCATTGGTTTATCCGCATCCCCCCCACTACCCCCACTCCTCCAAAATCTTCCTCTGCTCATCTGTAATCGTCGTGGGGATGTCGATATTGATCGTCACATACAAGTCACCCGTTGACCCGACTGCCAATCCCTGACCCTTCAGGCGCATCTTCGTGCCCGGTTGGGTTCCGGCTGGGATGCGAAGGTTGACTTTCTTGGTGAGAGTCGCCACCTCAATCTGCGACCCAAGGATCGCGTCTTTGAATGAAATAGACACACTCGTGTGAACGTCGTTCCCTTTGCGCTCGAAATTTTGATCCGGCATTACATGCACCGTTATTATGAGGTCACCATTGTTTTGTCCTGTCGGTCCCACCAATCCCTGTCCGGCCAGACGAATCTTCCCGCCACTTACGATCCCGGGGGGAATCTTCACCGCTAGTTTCTTATTAGTCTGATTGATTTGCAGCGTTCTGGTCGTTCCGTTGACCATCTCCAGAAAAGAAATATTGAGCGTTGCTGTCAAGCTCTGGCCACGACGTGGCCTGCGCTGTCGTTGTCGCGCAAACGGATCTCCCTGCTGTCCAGCGCCACCGCCAAAGAACTGCGAGAGGATGTCTTCGAAACCATTCATACCTCCCATACCGCCGCCAGATCGGAAGGTCTGAAAACCGCCACGTCTGCTATTGCCCTGACGAAACATATCAGAGAAATCAAAACCTCCCGGACCACCGCCAGGAAATCCGCCACCACCAGCACCGCGTCCGGAGAAGGCGCCGTACTTGCGCATGGTGTCGTATTCTTCGCGTTTTCTTTTGTCAGAGAGGGTGTCGTACGCTTCGGAGATTGATTTGAATTTCTCCTCAGACGCTTTGTTCCCTTTGTTGCGGTCGGGGTGGTGTTCTTTGGCCAGCTTGCGGAATGCGCTTTTGACTTCATCTTCCGAAGCACTCTCGTTCACACCCAGGGTATCGTAGTATGTTTGTCCCATATCAATTCACCTATTATACCCACTTTATGGGGGCCTGTCCATCATCGTCTTAGTTGAACGCAGGAACATTGTCCCATTTTATCCTCAAGTTATGAATCACGTCATGCTTCGACTTTGCTCAGTATGACGACCGGGTGGCCGGCTCAAACTTGTTTGGGCCGGTTTGCTCCCGGCAGACGAGGGCGTCTGCCGGGCACAGAATAGCGAAGGTGGGTATACTGGAAAGTCTGCCCACCATCCAAACATGTTTCCTACTTCACTTCCTCAAACTCGGCGTCGACTGTCGTCTCGGCATTGTCGCAGGTTCCGCCGTTCTCGCCACAGCCATTACCACCCGGGGCAGCGGTCTGGGCTGAAGCCGACTGATACATCTCCTGCGAGGCTGCATGCCAGGTCTGCTGCAAGGCTTCGGCTGATGATGTTATCTCATCGATGTTGTCGCCTTTGAGAGCTTCTCTGACTCTGCCCATAGCCGTCTCGATTGTTGTCTTCGTGTCAGCACCCAGTTTGTCGCCATGCTCTTTGAGTTGTTGTTCCGACTGGAACACAGCCGCATCAGCCTGGTTGCGAGCATCAATTGTACGTTTCTTTTCTTTGTCTTCGGTTTCGTGCGCTTTAGCGTCGTTGACCATCTTCTCGATCTCCTGCTCACTGAGTCCCGAAGAAGCCTCAATCTTGATATTCTGCTCTTTACCGGTAGCCATATCTTTGGCCGACACACTGAGGATGCCGTTGGCGTCAATATCAAAAGACACTTCGATTTGCGGTAAGCCTCGTGGCGCAGGCGAAATACCATCGAGCGCGAAACGACCAATCGTTTTGTTGTCAATCGCCATCTCCCGCTCGCCCTGCAGGACATGAATATCAACCTGTGGCTGATTGTCGCCAGCCGTTGAGAATATCTGTGACTTCTTCGTCGGGATGGTCGTGTTGCGGTCGATCAGGCGGGTTGTCACACCGCCAAGAGTTTCGATGCCCAACGACAAGGGGGTGATGTCCAGGAGAACGAGGTCTTCGACATCGCCGGTAAGCACTCCACCCTGAATGGCCGCACCCACCGCGACCACTTCATCCGGATTGACCGACTTGTTAGGCTCGCGACCGAAGAACTTCTTCACGAGTTCCTGCACGCGCGGCATACGGGTCATCCCACCAACCATCAGGACGTCATCAATCTGGTTGATCTTGAGTCCGGCATCGTCGAGTGCCTTCTGGACCGGAGTCATCGAACGCTGAAGCAGGTCGTCAACCAACTGCTCGAACTTCGCTCGTGAGAGAGTCAGGTTGAGATGTTTCGGTCCGGACTGATCAGCCGTCACAAACGGCAGATTGATCTGTGTCTGTACAGTCGAACTGAGTTCGATTTTGGCCTTTTCGGCCGCTTCCTTTAGACGTTGCAGAGCCATCGGGTCTTTCGACAAATCAATGCCGTCCGATTTCTTGAACTCGTCGACCAGCCAGTCGATGACGCGCTTGTCAAAATCGTCGCCGCCAAGGTGCGTGTCGCCGTTAGTGGAGAGGACCTCGAAAACACCGTCATCCAGTTCCAGAATCGAGATGTCAAACGTTCCGCCGCCAAGGTCATAGACTCCTATCTTCCCGGTCTTCTTTTTGTCCAAACCGTAAGCCAGTGCAGCTGCGGTCGGCTCGTTGATGATTCGTTTAACTTCCAAACCGGCAATCCGACCAGCGTCTTTAGTAGCCTGACGTTGACGGTCATTGAAATATGCCGGGACAGTAATGACGGCCTCTTTGATCGAATGACCCAGATAATCCTCGGCTGTCTTTTTCATTTTTGTCAACACCATACCGGAAATCTCGGTTGGTGCGTACTGCTTGCCGTTCATCTCGATGACCGGCTCCCCTTTGTCATTGGCAGTGACTTTGTAGGGGTAGTTCTTGATCTCCTCCCGCACTTCATCAAACGTTCGCCCGAGCAGGCGTTTAGCCGAAAAAGTCGTGTTCATCGGGTTGCTCACCGCCTGGCGCTTAGCTACCGTGCCTACCAGACGTTCACCATTCTTGTCGATAGCCACCACCGAGGGAGTCGTGCGACCGCCTTCGGAATTATTGATCACAGCCGGTTCTCCCGCCTCAATCACGGCGACGACGCTGTTGGTAGTACCCAGGTCAATTCCAATTATCTTACTCATATCCAAAATCTCCTCTCTTGTGATCCGTGTCAGAAAGAAAGCCGGTCGGTTGCGACCGGCTTCTCGCGGACAAGGGCTGGGCTGGTCGACACCGGCCCTACAATAGTCTGAACGTTTAGCTGATCTTGACCTCAATCTTGCGCGGCTTGACTTCTTCCTTCTTGTCCAGCTTGACTACCAGAAGGCCGCTGTTGTAGTCAGCTCCGACCGAATCCGGTTCGACAGTTTCCGGCAGAGTGAAAGAACGACTGAACTTACCCAGGCGAATCTCGCGTCGAACAACGATATCGTCGTCATTCACTTCACGATTGGATTTCCGCTCGCCTTCAACAGTCAGGACATCGTCTTTGACCATGACCTTGATGCTGTCTTTCTCCACTCCCGGCAGTTCGAAAGTCAGAGAAACATCGTCTTTTGTCTCTTCAATGTTGACTCGCGGCACAAAGGCATCGTCGGCATCACCTTCCTGATTCGAAACATTGAAGAAGCCGTTGAACATGCGGTCAAAGTCACGAGCTATTCTGTTTGGTGTTACTACTAAGTGTCTCATCGTAGGTCTCCTTACCATTTGGTTATCTGTTGTCATCTGGTTTAAATGTAATCAACAAGCGTGCCAACAGGCGTAGCCTGTTTATTAGCAATGCCTTAGCTATCCGGACACAAGAGCGACACAACCAATACTGCCATAATGGCCCACCATCACCGCCATATAGACAGCAACAATATGCACATATGGCAGATGCCTGCCATTGTGGCGGCTTGCGGACAAACCGTTTGATTCTATGGAGATTATGCAAGAAAGGATAGGTCACGGGTGTTGAGAGACCTCGTCCGCCGTACGGCGTTATGCTCCCGGCAAACGAGTCCTGTTAGTGGCGGGACAGGATCTCCGTGACTGCCTTATGGAGAGACGATTGTCTTAGCATCCGCTGTGCTACCGACATTGAACTTTCGAACTCCCGGAGTCGATCTATCGAAGCAGAGTCGCCGATACGTCCAAGAGCAGCTACAATAGCCAATCGGAGTTCATCCCGGGAAGCTCCACCTTCGGCCATTTCGGCCAGTAACTCTTCGTCTTTGAGCAGTCGTGATAGGAACTCCCGCGAGCCTTCACCACCTATCCGTCCCAGAGAAGTAACACCTCGAACGGCAATTGCTGGTTGTCGCCGCATGGCGTCAATCAACATAGGCGCGAAATCCTCGGTGCCGATCAAGCCAACTGCCACAACTGCGCTTTCCCGGATTTGCTTGTCAGCATCCTCGGCCATAAGAGTCAGCATATCGCAGGCATCCTCGCCACCTATCTTCTCAAGCGTGGAGACAATCTCCCGTCGGACCCGGACATCAGGGTCACCTATGCGCAACCGCAATGGAGTCACTCCTTCCTGGTCCTCCAACAGACCCAGGATGAAAATGGAGTTGCGAATGACATACCACTTGACATCGGGAAGTTCATGTCGATTGCTGTCACGTTCAAACAACGAGTCATCGGCCAGTATACCCGAAAACACATTCAACGTAGCCCTGCCCAATTCGGCAAGGATTCTCAGTGTTAGTTGCCTTATATGCCGCGCCGGGTGCGAAATTATTCGAGATAATCCGACCGCCGCTTGTTCGTCCCCAATCGCAATCAGCGTATCTCGAATGTGACCAGTCGTCTCGGAATTGCCGGCTATCAGGTCATCAATCAGAGCCGATATTACTTCCGGGCGATTCATGTTCTGGATGATTATCTTGACCACGATGGAATCATAAACGATTACGCCACCCTCTACTCGACGCCGAGCACCGACCATAGTCGCCAACCGGGCCAGAAGATCGTATCGTCGAGAGATGATACACTTGTCCATTGCGCGCCAGATCAGCTCTGAGTATTCAAATGATTCGGCTCCTGAATTTAGCACCGTTCCCATACGCAAAATCATATTTTCAAATACAGTCGAGTCACTTTGAACCGGTATAGAATCTACCAGGGCAATCAGAAGATCAAGAGATCGCCCTCGCTCCCGCATATCAGTTGACCCCAGCAAATCCATGAGGAACTCGATTGTCTCGGCCGCTTTTCCCTTCTGGCCGGTACGCATCAAACGAGCAAACGCATCCACTAATTCCTGCGTGGTGAGAGGGACCGAATCGTTGCTGAGACATTCTCTCAACACTCTGTCAATCTGATCCCGAGATTCGAACTTGATGGCCGAGACCGGGTCGCCACCTTCCTGCGACACATCCGCCATGAAACGATTGTCGCCTATCGAATCCTCGATTTGAGTAGTGATCTGATCACGTTGCGGATGGAAATCCAATAGCTTCTTCAATGACCTGTAGCGTTTCCTGACTTCAGCTGCCTGCTCGCTGTCGGATGTAGTTGATCTGAGTTTCTCAAGGGTAGCTACGATCTCTTTCTTGATTTTGTCCGGGTCCAGCGTAGTCACTTTCTCAGGCATCAGATACTGCACAATATCATAGGAAAAATCAATTGACTGTGTCTCCAGCCCGTCTTCACCGCCGTCCATAATTTGTGCCAGACGCAGTGGAGAATCTCCTAACTGACGCAGAGCAATATTGCGAACAGAAAAATCACCTTCAACATCGCCCCGAAGCCGGACGCCATTCTCGAATAAATTGAAAGCCAGTTCGGAGTTGATTTCAATCGTGTCGATACCAGATCGTTTCAGGTAGGTGCTCAAAACCTGGCTCTGGTCAGTTCGGGAAACGCGTTTTACGAATCGATCCAGAAACCGCGCCAGTTCAGTCATTGTTATCTGTTGTCTGAAAAACATAACGTCCACACCAAGGACCTGCATATAACGAACAATCTCTTCCGTGAACACAGATTCCTTGAGGCGGATATTCGAAACGAAGAGATGCCCTCGCTCAATGCCAAAAAGCACGGATTTCTCAAATGCGAAGAGCTTGTCCAGAGAGAAAAATGGCTTCTCAACCGCCTTCGATGACATCGGATGACTGGGGCCGTAGATCGCCACTTTACGACAGGCCATAGACAAATCCCGCACCAGAGCCTGGGCTAGTTCGTTAAGATTAGTATCAAGAGTGGATTCAGTGAAGAGCTTGTTCGAGTGTTTCATTGATTTCTCCGCAGCAAACAATCATTCCCGATTCGGTAGCCACATAGACCCGGTCGCCGTCGCTTACCGGGCACTGCCTGATGGCACCGATCAACTGACGTTGATCAAGTAGCTTACCGTCGATCACATCGAGACAGAACAGCTTCCCGCCCAGAGTCCCTACCAGCACGTTCTTCCCGATCACAACCGGCGCGGCCCGAACAACCTCTTCGGTCCGGTAGCGCCACAACTCGGTGCCGGTCTGGAGATTCAGCGCTACCAGGTAGCCGCTCGTCAGGCCGATGAAGACCTTCGCCTCCGACACAGCCGGGGCGGCCCAGATGGAACCATCGAGGTTGGTCGTCCAAACCTTCTGGCCGGTCTCGGAATCGAGGGCATAGACGCCTCCGATCACATCAGTGACGATCAACAGATCCGACAGCACCGGGGCGCTGACTAATGGTCCATCGAGCGTCACCTGAAACCGAAGGTTTCCACTGTCAGGCGTCAGGGCATACAAGACTCCCTGGTCATCACCCTGATACACCACACCTTGGTCACCGGCGGCAGGAGCAATCAGCCTTCCTTCAGTCTGGAAGGTCCACTCCTCCTCACCGGTATTCAGGTCATAAGCGATCAGCAGACCGGTTCTCGAACCGACCAGAAGCCGGTTGTTTACTATTATCGACCCACTGGCAGCATCCTTTACGCGGTCACGCCAGATGGTCTTGCCATTGCGGAGATTTATACAATTGAGTTGGTTTTTTCTTGGTGAGAGAGAGAAGAAGGCCAGACTGTCCTGAATCACCATCCCCGTCTGAGGTATACCCTTACACCTGATCTTACCTAAATTTCTCCCGGTGAGAGTCTCAAAGAACTTGATCCGTCGTTTGGCCGAGGGGTACACAAGAATACCGTGGGAAAGAGCCAGCGGACCGGCAGGCTTGCCCGATTCGCGGCGTTCCCAGATAACATCAAGTTTGCCCGCAAAAGGTTTGTCTGCAAAATCGCCGGAAACAGCTACCCCTGTCGCCGCCAGATCACCTCGATGGAACGGCCAGGAAGAATGTCGCTCCAGGTCGTCTTGAGCCAATCGGTAGTTGTGGGAGCAAGCTTGCAGCCCCAGTATCAGGAAAGTGCACACTGCCCCTATTGTCATCCTTGATAAGACCATCAGAAATTCCATCCAAAGAAAAAGTCAAAATCAGCCTTTGGCGTGATAGTGTTGAAGTCGGTCGTATGAATGTAGTCGAATCGCAATAATATCACGCGACCGAGTGCAAGACGTACTCCAGCCCCAAAGGAACCCAGGAAGTCATCGTACCTCCAGGTACGGAAACCCGTATCCGAAGCGTAAGCGACATCAAAGAAAAGCGCTCCACGAATTGCTCTGAAACCCAACCCACCGAACGGAAAGCCTATCTGTAAATGATCGATCAAGGGAAATCTCAGCTCGGTCGAGGAGAATAGAACATTACGAACATAGAATCGACGACGGTCGTACCCTCGAAACGACCAGCTGCCGCCGAAATGGATTCGTTGCGGATCGATCCCGGTGGATGAATAACCAAATAACCGGGAGGCTACAGCGGAGTAGCGGCCCAGACGGAAGTAGTGTCTCACGTCAATTAACGCCATGCGGTTGAAATGTTCGCCTGTCTCCAGACGATTGGTTGCCCCGACCGTAAAGTTGTAGCGACGGCCTTCAATCGGCCCTGAAATATCCCAGAGAGAGTTGTCATACACCCAGCTCAGATAGTGTGTACCAAGGAAAGCCTCGCGATCGCGCAGGCCGTATCTTCGATATCGTTTGTTGTAGGCGGCCAGGTTCGTCAGATCGATACGGTGGAATTTGGAAAAAGGATAACTCAGAAGGGTGAAGATGCCAGCCTCGCGTTCCTCAAAGAAGCCATCATAGTCATTGAAATACTCGTCGTAGATATGATATGCGCCCAGCCCGTAGTTAATCCGTTTTTCGCGGTTGACGTGGGTGATTCCGATATTGAATGACTCCAGGAATTCATCCTTGGTGCTGGCCGTATTCGCCAGAAGTAAATAATAGGCATGATTGCCCAGAACATCCGAAATTGCCAATTGGAAACCACCAAGCGATCCATAGACCGGATCGTAGCCGATGCTCGACTGAGCAATATCAAGCGAGTAATCGGTATCGTACTTGATCGAGGCGCGAGAGTATTCCGAAGATATCTCCAGAGGTTTCCAGAGTCGCTGCGAAGCGGGCGAAGTTTGAGCGATTGTCTCCGGCTCGGTCGGTAGTGCCATCCGGTAAATCTGGAAAGACATGTCCTGATATCCAGTGTACACCAGATGCTCTCCATCTGGTGTCAACCTCGGATCAAAAGCCCCGGTCACAAACGTGGACTGGCGTGACAATGACCCATCGTGGTCGAGCAAGAACAAATTGAAACAGCCTTCGCGGTCGGATGAAAAATAGATTCCATCTTCAGTTCCGTCGGGCGATTGGTCGCTATAGGGGCCATTTGTCAATTGCGACAGAGCCCCGCTTGACAGTTCGTACTCATACAGATTGGTAGCCCCTTGCTGTCCTTCGACACAACGATCCGAGACGAAGATAATACTGGAACCGTCGGCCGCAAATACAGGATCAATATCATAATAGATGTCGTCCGTGAGCGACTCGTAGTTGCCAGAGGAAAGGTCCAGAACGTAAATATCGGTGAATCCGCTAAGACGAACGCCGGAGAAAACTATTTTCGAACCATCCGGTGAAAACTGTGGTGAACGAGTCGCCGCCAGCGAATCAAATTCGTAGCGGGCTACTATGCTGCTTTCGCCCAGGTCGTAGATATATATGACATCTTTTTCTTTTGATTTTGAAGAGAATACGATCTGACCTGAGGCATGGGCGTCTATCCCCGAACGCAGAAGATAAAGTGATTCCAAGTCGGATGAGCGTTCCCCCTTGACCAACGTTCGCACCGTGCGTTTGCGCGGACCTTCAGCTGGGGACATGTATATGCCTGAGTACCCCCGGCGATTGGCCTTGAATACAACCCATTCCTTCAGGCCGTCACCATCGTCCCACATGAGTGGCACTCCCTTGACCGAATAGCCGTCGCTGGTGATACGATCCGATTCCATATCCGGCAAGCCGAGATCGGCAAGTTGGGGGTAGTATTTCTTTCGCAGGCTGTATTCCCATTTACGGGAGAGTTCCTTCAAGTCGTCACCAAGCACATTCTTTACAATCTCATTGAACGTGCGTCCCTTGTACCATTCATCGAATATCAGCATTAGCTTGTCGGGACCATAGGCGGAATCAATGAAGGCGCAGATTGACTGGCCTAGCTTGTACATGAAATAGGTACCGCGAATGCGATACAATTCCGGGATTCCGAACAATCTTTCGTTGATGACCATGTCCTTGACAAACATGTCGGCATCGCTGTCCCACTCTTCCGACCAGAACTCGGCTATTCCCTCAGTGAACCACAAAGGTGGGTAGGCAACCTTGATCCGACTGCGACGCTGGACGGTCTGGTCGATTTTGTCGAAGGTGAATACATGGACTAGTTCGTGACGGATAACATGGTCCAATTCGTGGTACGAACCGTGAAACGGCAGGACAACTCTTCCCTTCATGAACTCCGTGAATCCCGCCACCGACTCCGGCAGAAGCCCTGGGACAATGTTGGTCTGCGTAAAGTAATTGGGTGAGGAATAGATTATAAGGGGAATCTTGTCCTCGATCTCGTGGTTGAACCGGGCTGCGAGAAGACGGTAGGAATCCTCAGCCGAACGGGCCGCCATCCGGGCTACCTCCATCTCTGTCTCGTAGAAATACAGCCGGAAATGCTCGGTAGTCATCAGCTGCCAATTAAAACGCGTATACTGGACTTTGTTTTTTCCAAAATAGAACTGCGCTCTCACCGACGTTGCACCAATGAGACCGAGAACCAGGAATAATAGTGCCAGGCGGATCAAAATATGTCTGTTCTTCATTAGTATCATTACCAACAGACGAAACCAGGGTCGTTTCAGTTTATTACAGTGTGGGATTATCTATCAATCCTCACCACATCCTATGATAGTATCGACTCAAACCAGGTTCAACTTGTTATTGCACAATACTTGTCGTAAAATCGCATTCTGAACATAGCCCGTCAACAACCCCCACAAGCCCTGTCTGGTAACCTTCGCGTCGGATAAGCAAACTACCGCAATGAGGACAATGAGAATCACTCGTCCCCTCCAGTATCAGATTCCCAACAAACACATACTTCAAACGTTGCCGTGCGATCTCCCAGGCTCGTTGCATCGTCGCCGTCGGTGTCGCGGGAATGTCCAGCCGATAACTGGGATGATAGGCAGACAGATGCAACGGTATCATTGGCGAGACCGAAACGATGTAGTCACATAATGCGATGAGGTCACTATCCGAATCGTTGAGCGTGGGGATTATCAGGTTCGTGATCTCAAGGTGAACGCCAGCGGCAACTATTTTCTCGATGCTCTGTTGTACCGGCTTCAGTTTTGCTTTGCATATTCTACGATAATGACGCGAACGAATACTTTTCAGGTCAATGTTGAAAGCGTCAATATGCTTCAGTAGTTCATCCATCGGATCAGCACTAATGTAACCATTGGAAACCATCACACTCTTCAGTCCGGCTTGATGCAACAGCGGGGCGGTATCCATAATGTATTCATACCAGATGATTGGCTCGGTATAGGTGAAAGCAACCCCGATTGACTTGCTGTCCACAGCCGCCGCAACCAACTCTTCGGGAGATAAATATCGAGTGGGGGTTCTTTCCTGGGAGATAGACCAGTTCTGACAATGAACACAACCCATATTGCAGCCGTTAGGACCAGTGGAAAGAATCGACGAACCGGGATGGAAATGATACAACGGTTTCTTTTCGATGGGATCAACCGCCAGTGTGACCAGTTCGCCATAGTTGTCGGTCACAAGCTGTCCCTCGTAGTTGTATCGACTGACGCAAATGCCCTTCTTGCCGGGAGTCAGACGGCACATAGCCGGGCACAACAGACACTGAACCTTGCCATCGCCGAGATCCTTTAAATATGCCGCTTTCTTAATCACAACTACCAACTCGCTCAATCTCTCTGACTGCGGCCAATAAATTATCCGCAACAATTGTTCTGCCTTCGAATCGACTCGGGACGAAACGTCGTTCTTCCTCTCGTCCATATCCAGTCCTGACAAGAACTGAACGGGCACCCACAACCCGGCTAAGATTGACATCATCAATCTTGTCTCCCACCACCCAGGATTTTCTCAGGTCAATACCCAACTCGATCGCGGCCTGATGAAGCATTCCGGGGGCCGGTTTGCGGCAACGGCATTCCCGAGTATATTTAGGGTTACTTCCGTCCGGATGATGGGGACAGTAATACAACCCACCCAGCTCAATACCCTCCTGTGCAAGCATCTCCAACAACCTGCGATTGACTCTTTCAACGTCATCAATGCTGAAATATCCGCGAGCCACCCCTGATTGATTTGACACGACGACTATCTTCAGACCAGACGCATGCGCTCTTTTCAATGCCTCAATCGCACCCTCTTCAAACTCTACTCCATCGGGGTCTTTCAAATAGTTCTTATCAACAATCAACGTACCGTCACGATCAACAAACAGGCCAGCCTGTTTTCTTATGTCACTCGTGAGAATCCCGCAAGCGGCCTCGACAACCCGCTCGACTGCCAGCCGGTCAAAGCAAACTCTCTTCTCTCGATGACAAGACTTGCTTCCATGTAGCGAGCAAGGACGGCAGGATTCATCGACATCAAGAACCCGGTCAAACAACCCAGCCGGGGCAAATCCCAGAACCGGATGGGTCGGACCAAAAAGGGCAATTACTGGCGTACCGACCGACGATGATAGATGCGCTAGCCCGGAATCATTGGCTATGGTCAATCGACATCGAGCAATAACTGAGGCAAGCTTCTCAATCGGCCAGTCAGTCAAAGTTGTGAGTGCCTCGGCACATAGTGAACCGAAGTACTCTGTATCAACATTATCAAACGATGATCTCGCCCAGATAATATGAATCCCTTGGTCACGGTGCAATTGCTCGGCAACCTGGGCAAATCTTTTCACCGGCCATGCTTTGGTAGAGTGAGCCGCTCCGGGGGCAATCAGGGCTGTTGGTCCTTTTTTATTTAACGATATCATCACATCAGGATTCAAAGACATAGAATCGTCAGGGATTATTATTGGGGTTGCCGCTGGTATCCTTCCCCCAAGCTGTCGCAGGCAGTCATTGTAAAGATCAATCGTATGCGGCCATGATTGGGGAAGCTGGTCGGAGTCAACCGCCTGCCGTCGCTCCCATCGTCGTTTCGGATAAACTACTGTGTGTGTGGCCGGCAGTATCTTTCTCGTCAGCCACGACCGTGGGTTGCCGTGCAAATCGACGACAATATCGAAATCCATCTTGCGGAGCAGAGCGAGAAACAAGAATTCACTGCGTTTACCCATATTTTCTGGCCATGTAACAACGTTACCGACGCCATCGAAGCGTTCAACTACTGAGCGGAACCGCTCTTTGGTGAGATAAGTGAGCTTGCTCTCGGGAAAACTGATCTTGAGATTGAGCACGGTCGGGCTGGTCAGCAACACATCACCCAATGATCCCAAGCGAATGACAAGGATTTTTCGCATCACTATTGGAAAAGATACAGTCCAAACGCACCGGCGGCAAAACAATAATAGGCAAAACCTGCAAACTTTCCGCGACGGATGATTCTCAGCAGGATAGCCACCGCCAGCCAACCGAAGACAAACGCTGCCACTGCACCGACCAGATACTGCAGTGCGAGTGACGAATCGAGCGCCATCAACTCGTCAGCTTTGAGCACGACTGCACCCAAAATAGCCGGGATAGCGAGAAGAAAGGAAAACTCCGCCGCCTTCTCCGGTTTGACACCTAACAACAATCCGACCGAGATTGTGCTCCCCGAGCGCGATATACCGGGCATTATTGCAGCCGCCTGTCCAATCCCCATAATCACCGTTGACAGAAGTGTCATCGGTTTGTCCGAGGGCTTGACCAACTTCGTGGATAACAAAATCAACCCGGTCACAATCAGCATGACCGAGGTCAGGATCGGACTTGAAAAGGAATCCTCGAAAAAATCCTTCAGAAACACTCCAGCTAATCCAGCCGGAATTGTTCCAATAACAAGAAAGCCAAATATTCTCCGCTCAGCTTTCATCTCGCTTCTAAATACAGACAGGATCAACTGCCCAATACGTTCTCGGAAATAAACAAACACAGCCAGCAACGTACCAAGATGCACGAGAAGTTCAAAGGAGACACCGGGTTCCTTGACACCAAGAAGCGCCTGCGCCAGGACCAGATGTCCGGATGATGACACCGGCAGGAACTCGGTCAGTCCCTGCAGAATTCCCAGAAGCAGGGCGTCTAAGAATGACATTCCAACTGCCTTGCCGGAACAGTTCCATACATTGGGATCAGGCCGGTTTTACAAGATACGATAATCAAGCCCCAGGAAAATGCCGTCATTGCCGTCGATCTGGAACTCGCCATAGAGACTAATGAACTCACTGGCCTCATAGCAAACGCCACCGTGAAAGCCAAACTTCAACTCAGAGTCGGTGCCCCAATGGTCCGAGTCCCAACGTTCAAGACGCAGGTTAATCCGCCCATACGGGGACAGTGTACGACCGTTTGACAATCTCATGGGGTATGAGCCGAGACTAAACATACCAACCTGCAGCATGCTGGATCCGTCAGAGCCGACGAATTCAAACAGTCCGCCTACGGCCAGGTCAAACGGATGACGGGCGAGGTCACCCATCGACCAGAGTTGATACTTCAGGTCAGCCCCGAGGGCCAGTTCGGTTTCGTCGTTGTCGGAAATCAATCCCAGCTTGAACCGGCCATCAACATATTGCGACATGCCATACGTAAACGCCCCAAAGAAACTAGTAGCATCAGCAACCCCAACTCCTCCTGCAAACCTGGCCTGTCCTCCTCCCGCCGCCTGTGCAGTGGTGAGATTGCCGAAGGTCGAGCCGGCAGCATCGAATGCCATAGCCGACGACGTTGAGGTCAGAAGTATCAGTACGGCACAGATGGTTTTCTTCATAATACAATCCTCTATTGTTTCAAAATACAGAGTTCAAATCACTTATACACCTAATGACCGTCCTTGGATTGGGTCAACCAAAAACGACCCGACTGGCTTTATTTGTTGACTACGTAGCGGACTGGTAATTGTTTTCTTTTTCAAGTGCGAACACGACTGTCAACGACCATCGCCGGGAAGACAGGCGACGACTTGATTCATGAAGCGCATAGCGTAATATAACTGTTCACACTCCGGCACTACAGGAGCACGAAAATATGGCAGACGATTGCGGCAAGACAGGTAAGTTCCGAGGACAATGGGCCGGACATCTGGGATTCATTATGGCCGCCACCGGATCGGCGATAGGCCTGGGGAATATCTGGAAATTTCCATATATCACCGGCGTCTACGGCGGGGGGGCGTTTGTACTGGTCTATCTTGCGTGTGTTGTAATAGTTGGACTGCCATTGATGCTGGCCGAGTTAATGATTGGTCGCCGTGCACAATGCAACCCGGTGGGTGCTTTTCAGAAGCTACATCGAAAAGGCAGCACGTGGCAACTGGTCGGATGGCTGGGTGTAGCCTCCGGGTTTTTGATTCTCTCCTATTATAGCGTGGTAGCCGGGTGGGCGCTGGCATACATCTTCAAAGCTATCGAAGGATTCACCGGCTCGGCCGATCAGATCGTAGGTCAGTATGAAATACTGGCAAACAGTGCCGGAACATCGTTCATGTGGCACAGTATATTTATGGTCCTCTGTATCGGGATTGTCATCGGCGGCATACAAAAGGGCATTGAACGGTGGTCACGGATTCTGATGCCGACACTGTTTTTCCTTTTGTTGGCTTTGATGTTCTACGGTCTTTTTGGTACGGACGGAGGAACCGCCGCTCTGAAGTTCCTGTTTGAACCAGATTTCAGCAAACTGAGCGCAGAGGGGGTTTTGTCGGCTCTTGGGCACGCCTTTTTTACACTCTCGCTTGGTATGGGCGCCATGCTCACGTATGGCAGCTACATGCGTAAGGATCGCAGTATCCTCAAGGACGCCATCACGGTATCATTCCTCGATACTCTGATCGCCCTGATGGCGGGGATCGTAATTTTTTCCCTCGTGTTCGAATACGGCACGCAACCTGATGTCGGACCGGGGTTGATATTCGCCACTTTGCCGGTGTTGTTTGCAGAGACCGGGCCATGGATTTCGGTGCCGTTTTTTGTTCTGCTATCGTTCGCCGCTCTCACTTCAGGCATCAGTCTACTGGAAGTCGTCGTGTCATACTTTATTGACCAGCGAGGGTGGAAACGAAGCACGGCGACTCTTATGCTGGGTGGTACTATCTGGGTCTTCGGGATGCTGTCGGCAGTAGCCGTCTGGAAAGTACCGGTGAATATCCTCGGTGAAGACCAGGGTTTCTTTGACTTCTTCGATCTCTTGACAACCAACTACATGCTACCTCTGGGTGGCCTATTAACCTGCCTGTTTATCGCATGGGCGATGAAAGACAAGGATCGATCCGAGGAATTTGGCTCGTCGGGGTCGTTGTATCAGGGTCTGAGATTTGTACTCCGATACATAACGCCCGTCGCAATGCTTATCGTTCTATTGCACGGACTGAAGTTGTTGCCGTTCATGGACTATAGCCCGTAGGGGTCGGCCGTCGCCCTCAGGCCAGGTTTCCGTTGCCCTCTATGCGACCATCCCTGAGGCGAATGATACGTTGAGCTTGATTGGCCAGGCTCATATCGTGAGTGATCATAACAATTGTCTTGCCCGCTTTCCACATCTGGTGAAACATCTCGATGATCGCTTCGCCTGATTTACTATCCAGATTGCCGGTCGGCTCATCGGCCAGGATCACATCCGGATCGTTGGCCAGGGCACGGGCAATAGCCACGCGTTGCATCTCTCCACCGGACAACTCGGTTGGCTTATTGTTGAGTTTGTCCGCCAAACCAACACGAGATAAAAGTTCAAGGATGCGATCCTTACGTTTCCGTGCCGATACTTTGGCGAACAGTAGTGGTACTTCAACATTTTCGTAGGTTGTAGCGTATGGCAGGAGATTGAAGGCTTGAAAAACGAAACCAATCTTGGTGTTGCGGATATCGGCAAGTTGATTGGACGTAAGGCTGCCGACCTGCCGACCTTCAAGTAAATATTCGCCTGAAGTCGGAACATCGAGACACCCGACCAGATTCATAAGCGTCGATTTGCCCGAACCCGAAGGCCCCACTACCGCCACAAACTCCCCCTGGTTGATAACCATATCAATATCTTTGAGGGCCTGAAACTCAACCGTACCGGTCATGTATGTCTTGGTTACTTTGCTCAACTCAATCATTGTCATTAGCTCCGCATGGCTTCGGGTTACTCGTGTCGCAACGACTCTACCGGATTGACCGAGGCAGCTCTCATGGCCGGGAACAAACCGCTGATAATACCCATAATTCCCAAAATCGAGACTACAATCAAACCCGTCTCCATCGAAATAGTCGGTCGTCCCATAAAATCAAGCACATCGGATTCTATCGGAATTCTTTTAAAACCCTCAGTGAGAATATAGCTGATAGCCATTCCTCCGAAACCACCGAAAAATGTAATCAGCAATGCTTCGATCAGGAACTGGGCCAGGATATATGATCGTCGCGCACCAACGGCCATTTTGACGCCGATCTCTCGCGTGCGCTCCTTGATAGATACGTACATGATGTTGGCCACGCCCACACCAGCGATGAGCAGGGTTAAGCCACCGATAATACCGAGAAAAATGTTTATTCCCATCAGAATATTGTTGAACTCGCGGGCACTCTCGGCCGTGTCCCAGATCGACAAAGCGCGTTCATCGTTTGGATCAAATTTGTAGCGCGCACCCATTGCCTCATAGACTTGCCGTTCAACCGCCTTCATGTTATCCACATCCCACGGTTGGTAGACAATGTTATCCAGCCAGGGATCCCCAAACACAGTTTTGAACGTCGTCGCCGGAATAGACACTTTGTCTTCGTCCGAACCGGAGTACGAGTTCATCTGCATTTTCTCCTGCATTACCCCGATAACCGTAAACGGCATACCATTGATGAGCATCTGTTTACCTATCGGGTCTTCATCTCCAAACAGGCGTTCCTTGAAAGCATCGCCGAGGAAGGCTACGCGTCGCTTCAACTCAATGTCCAGCTCGTTAATCATACGCCCCCCCATCATGGGTATATGGGCACGCATCATTTCGAACTCAGGACCAATCCCGTTGATATGTTCGGAGAGAACTTTATCGCCATACTTGACCGCTACTCCCCAGCGATGGTACTCTCCGGCAATGTAGCGTATTTCGGGAATGCGATCTTTCAGATATGCCGGGTCTTCTTTGAACAGATGAATCCTTCGCCCCTTGCCGTAACCTTTGTACGGGATCGTCGTTTGACCACCCCACAGGATTGATATCTCGTCGCCCATACCGCGACGGTTGATAGTAAGTTGAGAGTGCAATCCTTCTCCGAATCCGAGCAGCAGCATAATAGAGATCGTTCCCCAGCCCAGGGCCAACAGGGTTAGGGCGATCCGTTTCTTCTGCTTCCGGAAATCACGGATGAATACGTTGTATACAGTGGCAAAGTTAATCATCGTTTTAAAACAGTTTCAAAGCCTGGACCGGTTGCAGGTTTGCTGCACGGCGAGCCGGGAATAGTCCAGCCAGCGTCCCCACCAGCCCAAGTAGAACCGTGGCCAGAGCACCGCTGAAAAGACTGACCCGGGGTACACCTATATACTCCTCAAGCCCCATCAATCCGACACCGTAGACGACCCCCCAGGCAAAGAGAAACCCCAGAATACCACCAACGCCGGTGATAAGCATTGTCTCGAATAGAAACTGACTGAGGATAGCACTCTTTCGGGCACCGAGCGCCATCTTGATACCGATCTCTTTGGTCCGTTCTTCAAGAACCACATTCATAATGTTAGTAACGCCGATGCCGCCAGTGATCAGCGTAGCGACGCCGATACCAACCAGAAACGTGCTGAAAGCCATGAAGAAATTCTTCAGGAAAGCAAACCCTTCGGTCGTATCCCAGATTGAAAGCGCCTCAGTATCATCCGGGTCAAACCGATACTTGGCACCCATAATTTCATAGATTTCTCTCTTGGTGGCTTCCATTGAAGCTGTCGGTGGACATTGCACCACGAAATTGTTGACATATCGGCGGGAATACATCGTCCGGAATGTCGAGGCAGGAATAAATGCCTTCCGTGAGTCACGCCCATTGTAGGAGCTATCCTGGTCCTTCTCTTTCATTATTCCAATGATAGTGAAAGGAGTGTTGTTCAGAAGAACAGTTTTTCCGACCGCTTCCTCCTCACCGAACAGATCTTCTTTTAGCAGATTACCCAGGAAGACGACGCGTCGTTTCTCCGCCAGGTCACGATCGTTGAGAAAACGGGAACCGTAGTCTGGTATGAGATTCCGCATAATACCAAATTCTGGCCAGACACCGATGACATTACGAATGGTCTCATTACGCCCAGCCTTCATCATAACATTCCACTTCGAATATTCGGGAGAGATGTGCATTAGTGTCTGGGCTTTCATTTTTATCATGCGAACATCATCAACCGTAGGGCGAACGCGACGACCTTTCGGCAGGCCTTCGAACTCTTCCGACGTAATGCCCGGCCAGACGATGGCAATATTCTCACCCATGCCTTTTTGTGATTTCAGCTGGGCTTCGGTTATCCCGACCCCGAAGGCGAAGAGCAACACAATAGAACATGTCCCCCAGAAAATACCGAACATAGTCAGCATACTGCGTAGCTTCTGGCGACGCATATCATTAAAGAACTGCTTAACTACCTGAAAGGGCATCATCGTCGGTAATTCCTCAAAGTGCTATCAGTCAGCCGTTATCTCGCGCGGTGGGCGCTCAACAAGCAGCTCACCCTCATCCAGTCCCTCGGTGATCTCAATATTGATACCGTCTGAAAGTCCCGTCATAACATCACGCGTTGTGATAACACCCAGAGTATCCTGCACCTCAACCGAGGCGGCTGAATCTTCAATATAAACCAACCGCTCGGGTACCAACAGGATGTCTTTTTTCTGAGTAATGATGACATCGGCATTGGCACTGTACCCGGCCCGCAGTATGCTGGAGCCGATATCAGCAATCAGGATCTCGACCTCAAACAACGTCGATCCTTCTTCACGGTGAGCCTTGGGAGAAATCTTTCTCAGCGTTCCTGCCAGTTTCTCGTTAGGGACGGCACCGATTTCAATCTCGGCCTCCATTCCATTGTAGAGCTTGCCAACATCGATCTCGTCCACATTCCCCTTGAAGATCAGGTCATCCATCTGGGCCAGGGACATCAGATCGGTGCCGGCCTGGTAGGAGGTCAGCGGAACTACCGGATCGCCCTCCTCGACCAGAACCGAAAGCACCATCCCAGCAATAGGGGACCTGATAATATTATCCACTATTCGATCGGCGATTTTGGTATGGCCCGATTCGATCAGGGAGAGCTTTTCCCGTGCCAGCTCAAGTCGCAGTTTGGCTTCATCATAGATAGCCAGCGCTCGATCATATTCCTGGTTGGAGATTAGTTGCTTGTCTTTGAGACCTTTGGTACGGTCGAACTCTCGCTTGGCGTTGTCGCTGACCACCTGGTTAAGTTCCACCTGCCGTTTGGCCTCGGCAAACTCGAGCGGTGTAGGATCAGGGGCGATATCAAGAAGCGGATCGCCCACTTTCACCTCGTCACCAATCTCAACATATCTCGTCCGGACCAGCCCGGAGACCTTCGACTTGATTGAGATTTCCCTTTTGGGTTCAATACGACCAACCGCGAGCGCTTTGTCGATAATTGAACCACGCTCTACCACAAATGTTCTGACTCCTTCGTCCTTGCTGGCAGAGCCGTCGATAGCAAAGAATAACACCCCCCCGATGACAGCTGCGATAAACGTGAAGAGAACTATTTTTTTCACCATAGTATCCTTATTCCTGGCAGTAGGCTGTTTTGTTCGTTTCTAACCAACAGTACGGTCAGTACCTGTGATTGTTTCGCATAATAGATGGACGTGTTTTTGAACTTGTCTTCAACCATAAAGATAAACAGAAGAAAACCCCGACTGTCCTGTCACAATCGGGGTCAACTTCACTAGATGGGAACTCAAACCCAAGAAAATACTGTTGTCAAACTCTCAATTCTTTATACTCCGATTTCTCACTCAAGTTTCGTTTTATGGAGTAGGCTTTCATTTTTTCTCTTCTTCTTGCCAAAGTCGACCCCACACCGTTAATTGGAGACCGTTGCCGTCGATAAGCGTGGCAAGAAGATAACACACTATGTCCGGAGCGTTTACGAATGGATTACAAGACACGGACCAGGGTTCGGCAGATTATTGTCGAGGACAAAATCGCAATTGACTCAGAGATCATAGTTCTTGGACTGGCCCGCACGGTCCGCAAGAGCAAGAATGTCGCCTTTGTAGAGATCAACGATGGATCTTGCATGTCCAGCATTCAGACTGTGATTGGAGAACCGGACAAATTCCCTGTTCTGGATCGGATTCTGACCGGGGCCGCTGTGCGGGTAAAAGGCAAATTGGTGGCATCTCAGGGCAAGGGTCAAAAATTCGAAATCGTGGTCGAATCTCTGGACCTGATCGGTGAAGCGGACTCTGACTACCCGTTGCAGAAAAAGCGCCATAGCTTTGAATTCCTGCGAGAGATTGCCCATCTGCGACCGCGTACCAATACTTTTGGAGCAGTCCAGCGGGTACGCTCGCGGTTGGCCTATGCCATTCATAAGTATTACCAGGATCGCGGTTTTTATTATATTCAGACACCAATCATCACCGCCTCTGACTGCGAAGGGGCTGGTGATCTTTTCCGCGTAACTACCTTGGATATGGATGCCGTCCCTAAGAAAGAAGGCAAGATCGACTGGGAATCCGACTTTTTCGCCACTGAGGCTTACCTGACTGTGTCAGGCCAGCTCGAAGGCGAACTCATGGCTACGGCATTGGGTGACATTTACACTTTTGGTCCGACATTTCGCGCCGAGAACTCCAACACTGCGCGTCACGCCTCCGAATTCTGGATGATCGAACCGGAGATGGCTTGGGCCGAACTTGACGACAACATGGATCTGGCTGAAGATTTCCTGAAATACTTGTTCCGATTCGCGCTTGAAGACTGTGCCGACGACCTCGACTTCTTCAACAAGTGGGTGGACAAGGAACTCATATCAACGCTAGAAGGTTGCATTAAAAACGAGTTCGAACGTTTGTCTTATACCGATGCCATCAAGCTACTGGAAAAATCAACCGAGAAGTTCGAGTTTCCCGTCAAGTGGGGAATCGATTTACAAACCGAGCATGAACGCTTTCTGACCGAAAAAGTTTTCAAAAAACCGGTCATTGTTTACGATTACCCTCTTGAAATCAAGGCCTTCTATATGCGGGTCAACGACGATTGGAAAACGGTGGCGGCTATGGATGTCCTGGTACCGCGCGTGGGCGAGATCATCGGCGGTTCACAGCGTGAGGAGCGGCTCGACGTTTTGCAGGAGCATTTGAAGCGCAAGGGCATCACCGATTTTAAGCCGTTTGACTGGTACTTCGATATTCGCAAGTACGGCACGATGCCACACGCCGGATTTGGACTCGGATTTGATCGGGCAGTAATGTACATCACCGGCATGGCCAACATCCGCGACGTACAGGCCTTTCCACGTGTTCCCAGATGGGCGAAATTCTAAGAACCGACTTGTAGGTAACAACCGGCGATGACCCCTTTTCGCTTGCAGTAGGCCAGTTCGTGGCTATATTGTGTTTGTACCGCCATGTATATGCCATTCGGTTTTGCCTACATTCGTTGCGGCTTTGAGTGCCCGGCCAGCTGGATTGAAACCCGGAGGAGGTCGCTTTGAAATTTAGAAAAATCGCTCATCTGCCTTTGCTGGTATTGATCAGCCTACTCATCCATCTGATAGCCCTTACGGTTGGAGCGGAAGACCAGGAACGTCCGTGGGATCCTGCTGAAATCAGCCAAGCCCACCTTGATCTCGGAGAACAGAAAAGGCAGGCGGTTGAGAGGTGGTGGCAATATCAGCAGGAAACACTCGAAGAAAGGTCTGAGTGTACTCAAACCAATTACGATGTACTGGTCTATGACATTGACATGAATCCTGACGACCTGCTTGATAGTCTGTTCAGCGCTGTACGTATCCTGGCTCGGGCGACCGAAGATAATGTGACTGAAATTCAGATTGATTACCGCAGTAGTAATATCGTTGACTCAATAACAATGCCGTCCGGTCCGGTGGTCTACGGCAGGGATGGAGACGTAATAACGATTACACTCGACCAGACTTACAATGTCGATGACACCATAGATGTGGAGTTGTTCACCCGCAGCTACAAATACTGGCGGGAAGTGGACGGCGAACTGATCCTGGCGACGGCCTCGGAACCCTGGTCCTCTCGTGACTGGTGGCCCTGTAAGGATCGCCCCGATGACAAAGCCGACTCCTTCCATATCGCAATCACTGTCGACACATCCTATTACGTAGGCAGCAATGGAACCCTCGACTCTGTGGTCGCCGGGTCTGATCGGTGGCAAACCTGGTACTATACCGAGCACTATCCCATGGTTACTTACCTCTTTTCGCTGGCTATCGCTGACTACACCGTTTGGTATGATGAATGGGTATATAATAATGGCGCCGACACCATGCCGATTGTTAACGCTCCATGGCCGGAACAGTATTTGCTGTCATTAACAAGCTGGGAAATTGTCCCTGATGCCATTACGTTCTTCTCTGAACTTTGGGGTCCGTACCCGTTCGCCGACGAAAAATACGGCCACACCAACTGGATCGGCGGCGGAGCGATGGAGCATCAAACCATGAGCACCATGGGCAACAGTGACTGGGTATTTGAGTTTCGGGTAGTGATCCACGAGCTGGCCCATCAGTGGTGGGGTGATATGATCACTTGCCGGTCATGGGGACATCTGTGGCTCAACGAAGGCTGGGCCTCATACGCAGAGGCAATCTACGTTGAGGAACAATGGGGCACCGAGGCGTATATTGACTATATGACCGGTATGGAATACTACGGCAGCAATTCCGTCTACTCATATGACACAACCTCCAACCTATTCTCGCTGGCTCAATACGATAAAGGCGCCTGGGTCCTGCACCAACTTCGCCGAGTGATAGGCGATTCTGCTTTCGATGAAGGCGTCAGGGACTACTATAACTCTCCCTTTCAACACGGCACAGCGACAACAGAGGATTTCCGTGGCATAATGGAGTCGGCATCGGGACAAAACCTTGAGTGGTTCTTCGACCAATGGGTCTACGGATGGAAGTACCCTATTTTCGAGTGGGCATACTGGGACGAACCGTCCGATTCCGGAGGATATGACGTTTACATTGCTGTGGACCAGGTTCAGACCTCCGATCCGCAGTTGTTCATAACCCCGCTTGATTTCCAGATCAAAGAAACGGCAACTGAGTACGTAATTGAGACAGGCTGGGTTGATCGCCGGCACCAGATCCTCAAATTCAACGTGCCGCTCGATGATATTATGATTGTGATGTTCGACCCGGATAACTGGGTGCTGGATACGCACTCCGGGATGGTTTGGGGAATTCGCATTGTCACGTTCGACGAAGAGTTGCATAACGGACAGCAGTTCCTGCCTTACATCGACACCGTTGAAGCCAAGGGTGGGTATGGCCTGGCTAATTTCACTGTTACCGGAGGAACCTTGCCTGAGGGCTACACTCTCGATGAAGACGGGATTATCAGCGGTACAACCAGTGATACAGGTTGGTTTACTTTCACCGTATATGTAGAGGAATCCGGCCCCGAGGACGAAGTCGAGCTTAATCTATATGTGGGACCGACTGTGTATATATGCGGTGATGTCGACTACAACTGGGAGGGACCCAATATTGCGGACCTAACCTACCTTGTAGCCTTTCTCTTCACAGGAGGTCCACCTCCACCAGTAATGGAGACAGCTAATATCGATGGAATTATAGAGTCCGGCAGCCCGGTCAATATTGCTGATCTGACTTATCTGGTGGCGTACCTGTTCACCGGTGGCCCGGTGTCAGTGTGTTAGGCCCTTGCAGTCCTGACAGGTTTGTCACTCCAACAAATACGGTGGCAAACTACACAACAATTTGGAAGCAGTAACCAGTTGCTTCCTCCTATTGCCAAGCACACTCATATCTGCTATGTTCTCCCCTGAAAAACCATTGGGAGAATATGTATGAACTCGATCAATAATCAGGATTTCATTGGCCGGATTGAGCTGTTTGCGGACCTCACCGGAGAAGAGCTAAGCCTGCTCACAGAGGCGGTTGTAACCAACGAATTTGAACCCAACGCTCTTCTATTTGAGGAGAACAGTGCCCGCCAACAGGTCTATATTGTTAAAACCGGTTGCATTGAGCTTTTCAAGACCTCCCCTCTCGGCGAAGAAAAACGGCTGCTCTGTTTCGATCAGGGTAGTTTCCTTGGCGAAGGCGCCCTTATGGATGACTATCCCCATTCAACGTCTGCCCGCGCTCTTATCCGGTCAACCCTGCTGGTGATCAGCCGTGACGCCTTCGGCCATCTGTCTGAAGATCATCCTCAGATCGCCATGAAGATCCTTTCGCGAGTGGCCCGCGTAATCTCCCGGCGACTCCGGCAGACGAGTTCTCAGGTAGTCAGTGCTGCTGCGCAGTATGTTTCCGGTCGTACTCGTCGTGAACATGACCTGCTGGGGGAGCGTGATGTACCGGATGAGTTCTATTACGGCGTCCAAACCTTACGCGCTCTTGAAAACTTCCCGATCAGTCATGTCGCGCTCAACCACTTCTCTGCCCTGATCGAGGCCCTGGCTATGGTCAAGATGGCAGCTGCCCGAGCTAACCATGATCTGGGCTTGCTGAAGAAGGACGTTGCCAACGCTATTGTCCAGGCCTGTCAGGATATTCTGGGGGGACGATTGCATACCCACTTCGTAGTCGATATGGTCCAGGGAGGCGCAGGGACTTCGACCAACATGAATGCCAACGAGGTTATCGCCAACCGTGCCCTTGGCATTCTGGGTCACGAGAAGGGGCAGTACGAACACTGCCATCCCAACAACCATGTTAACCTCTCGCAATCTACTAACGATGCCTACCCGACTGCTTTGCATATCGCCCTCATCCGGAGCAACGACAAATTGGCGGGCGTTCTCGACGACCTTATCAAGGCTTTTCAAGGCAAGGCGAAAGAGTTCACTCACATCCTGAAGATGGGCCGCACGCAGCTTCAGGACGCGGTACCCATGACCCTTGGTCAAACATTCGAAGCCTATGCTTCCACCTTGGCCGAAGAGACCCGGCGTTTGGAGGAAAACGCCGCGCTGTTCCTGGAGGTCAATATGGGCGGCACAGCTATTGGCACCGGCATCAACGCCCACCCTGAGTATGGTCCGAAGGTTGTGAGACATCTGAGTGAAATATCCTCACTGGAATTGAAACTGGCTCCGGACCTGGTGGAAGCCACCTCCGATACAGGCGCGTTTGTCATGTATTCCTCGGCCGTCAAACGGCTGGCCGTCAAACTGTCGAAGATCTGCAACGATCTGCGACTGCTATCCAGCGGCCCACGGACCGGACTCAATGAGATCAACTTGCCTGAGATGCAGCCCGGATCGTCGATTATGCCTGGCAAAGTAAACCCGGTTATTCCCGAGGTGGTCAACCAGGTTTGTTTCAAGGTAATCGGCAACGATCTTACGGTCACTCTGGCAGCCGAGGCTGGCCAGTTGGAACTTAACGTCTTTGAACCAGTCATCGCTCAATCGATCTTTGAATCGGTGGAGATGCTCAAGAACGCCATGAAAACACTCCGACATCGCTGCATCGACAGCATTACGGCCAACGAGGAAGTATGTCGCGAACAGGTAGCGCGAAGCATCGGCCTGGTGACAGCTCTCAACCCGGTCCTGGGTTACGAGGTCTGTTCACAATTGGCGCGCGAGGCTCTGGAAACGAATCGCGGTCCATACGAGTTAGTGCTGGAGAAAGGTCTTCTATCGAAAGAAGAACTTGATCGGCACCTGGCCCCCGAAAATATGATCAGGCACCGCAAGCATACTTGAGACTAAAGACCAGACAGTGTGAAGAGATGAACACTTCGACTTTCGATGAACAGAAATGGCAGGAGATCCTGGCCTATTTACGATCAATCACGAAGCCACCGATCCGGGACAGGAGAATACGGGCTATTCTGGTCAACCCTGCCAGCCACTGGCAGCCAAAGATGTTCATTGAGGTGGGCCATTCTTATGGAAACCTCGAGGCTGATGCTCCTATTGAGAAGGTAGTAGGCATTTTCGAATCAACTGTTTTCTTTGTCTGTACGGATAGTCGCGGAGCGGGTAAGGGGATTCCTTACTATTTTTCGCGCGAAGATATACGCCGGGTAGAACTCTGGGATTCGCCCCCAAACACTTAGCCCGTTGTTGAAAACCCATCACACAGAAAGCGACCGTGTGCTGTCTTGTTTGTGACCGAAGACAAACAACGGTCTAAGCGCTTGCTATTTCCCCCACTGTATCGTAGCCTACAAGATACATGTATCCATATTAAGCGATCGCATCGCATTGTTTGAAGGAGTGTCAGATGTCAAAGATAGCAATCCTCTATTGCAAACGGATCAAAGACCAATCGTGCATTGCCTGTGCCAAATGCTACAAGGGAATGGCAGAAAGGAACGGCGCCTTCGCCGAATATGACGAGATCGATCTGGTGGCCATGACCGACTGTGGCGATTGTCCGGGACTCACTGTTCCAAAAGTCAAGCTTCTGAGCGAACTCGCAAATAGTCTCGATCGGTCAATCAAAACAATACACTTTGGCACTTGCATGAAACTGGCCATGGAAACTGCTGATTGCCCGATTGACTTTGACAATCTCAAGGTAATCCTGGAGAATAAATTCGGTATCCGGGTTGTACTGGGTACGCACGCTTACTAACCATTCAATTTGATGTTATAGAATCGCTGTCAAGTCAGCTGTGTTCCTGCACAACGGCGTCGGAGATCGATATCCACTAACGGCGGTTGATTAGTTTTCGGGTTTCAATTTCCGGTAAACGACCACGACTACTTGCGTACATGGTTTTAATTCCGTATATTATGGTTTACAAGCTACTACTGAGCAAGAAGCTCCAGTTTCCAATCAGGAGGGATATGCAATGCGTGTAAAAACGTTACTGAAAAGAAACCAGAGGGATATCGTCACAGCGTTACCTTCGACAACGGTTGATGAAGCAATGGATATGCTCATCAGCAACAACATCGGATGTCTACCGGTCATGGGTCATAACGGCAAACTGGCGGGCATGATTAGTGACAAGGACATCTTCAGAATGGTACACAGTTCAAAGGGTGACTATCATAATGTCAAGATTGGCGATATCATGTCAACTGACTTGATAGTTGGTGTACCGGACGATGATCTGGCCTATATTGCCAGTATGATGGACAAGAACTGGATACGGCATATACCGATTGTTGAAGGCGATGATATGATTGGACTGGTCTCCCAGCGCGACATCATCAAGACCAGGTCAAGCCGCCACGAACGGGAAAACCGTTATCTGAAAATGTACATGGAAGGGCTTCACAAACGCGATCAGTCCGGCGATGTGTAGAAGCCTCATCGGCTAACAGCCGCTATGGGCTCGGGCGACAATCGGTCGCCCCGGCCTTGTCGTGGCCGGTTCATTGACCATAACGATGTGAGGGGATATTCACAAAACCTCACAGATTGGCATCAACACTACTCACTCAATATGATAGTATTGTTTCGGGTTTCTTGTTTGGTTTTCGTTGCTAGAGACTTAATCGTCGGAGGGCTTGGGGAAATTTACACTGACCGGTAGAGGATTACAAAGGTTTTTGTCTTCATCCTGCGACTGATCGTTTATTAGTTCATTCCCAAAAATAGCCAGGGCACAAGCGGCCAGAGCGTCTCCCAGTTGTCCCAAAACGAAATTCTGAGCCCACACCGTATGACTGGCCTTGGGCGCATCATCGAAGTTACCTGCGTAGCACTGCTCAACATTCTTCTGTAGTTGCCACTCGGTATCTTTCCAATTCACATGTACACAAACAATGTGGACTTCTCGGCTTGTAGGCATCAATGATTCCAGAATCGACAGTTGATATCGATTCTCTTTCGTTCGAAGGGACAGACTCAAACGGATCCGCAAACCTGACTCCAACCCTACATCTTCCGGTTCGGCAGGGAACTCACGAAGACGTTGCTCCCATGTCTCATTCTCCGAGTTGTCCGGAATAGGCAAATGCTCCAGCCATTTCAAAAGCTCCTGACGCACAAGCTCCAGGTTCATCAGGGGCTGGCCTTTTTGAAGCTCACCAAGCACAGCATCTTTTAGTTCTTTGCTGACAGCCATGTATACTCCCGATAACAACAATCCTGATCCTGTATCGAATTATCGGCAAGCAGGTCTGTCCGGCAAAGATCTGCCGTGCAAGTCCAACATCCAAAGCAACTATTTGTATTGAAACTGGACAGGAAAGAGGCGCCCGCACTCGCCCTGACACTTTGATGACCGTATTACGGTCGATGAGATTGAGCAAATCCAAGATACGCCGAAATCTGTGTTGACTTGCTCTAAAAAGGCAGTATACTATGTAATTAGATGGTTTATACTACTCAGTTAATGTCTTTAATACGATACATATCATACGATTGATGTTGAAAACACGAACTCACTTGCTTCTACTTCACCCGCAGGAGGACTCATGAGGCAGATTCTGCTCACTATCATCCTTGGATTATGCTTATGCGGTCTGGTTATGGCCGATTCGGACAACTATGCTGGCCCCGGAAAAGAACGGGTCAAGCTATCTTCGGCAGCTCTGAATAATCTCAAAGTCGATTTCCCCGGTGTACAAACCTATCGCCAGGGGTCTCTGGTTACTCGCCTGTATGGCAGCCCCATGATGTTTGGTTCTTCTCCATTTGCTACAGCCGAACAGTTCCGTCTTGAGCGGGCTGGTGTTTTCGGTGTAGCTCCTGAGAACCTTCTGGCTGGAAGTCCTTTCGACAACAAAATGACATCCCAACCTGTCGGATACGATCCCGAGACCGGATCGTACCGTTTTTCATTGCAGTACTACTCACAGTATCAGGATGGAATCCCAGTATTCCGATCTGAGTTAAGATTGTTGGTTCGCAACGAAGAGAGCTATCCGCTTGTTCTGGCTGTGTCGGCTCTACGCGATCTCAGCGATTTTTCTCCTGACAAGAGTTTCCTTGGTGGATATTCGAATGTGGCCGAGCAGGCCGCTCGCGTTGCCCAACCGGGACTCGACGAATTCACCGAGCAGGAGCTGGTGATCTGGGCCGGAATCAACGACAAGGTTGAAGCCCCGCGTACGGCTGTCACATTCCGCGGATATTCGTCATTCCCCGAAGATTATCTCTTCGTCGTGGATCCGGTTAATGGGGAGATTTTGTATACCGAGAATTTGATTATCTTCGAAGACATAGATGGAAGCGTCAATGGCATGGCTACCGAAGGTATTGGTGCGGAGCACTGCGAAGATGAGGTGCTTCAAGTACTACCCTGGGCACGGGTGACTGCGAATGCATCGGTCGCCTACACTGATGAAAACGGTGACTTCACTATTTCGGCCTCGACTCACAGCGCCGAGTTATTAATCTCGACGATGCAGGGACAGTGGTTCCACGTGACCAACTACACCGGCACCGACCTGGCTGATACAATTGTGGCTACCCAAGCGGGTGCTCATTTTGTACATAATTCAGCCAATACCAGCGAATCCGTTCGCGCCCAAGTCAACGCTTATGTCGAAGCCAATAAGGTGCGCGATCGTGTTATTCAGCACAACCCCTCTTATCCATACATGGATGCAACTGAGTTCCCGGTTCGTACCAACCGTACCGACGGCTACTGCCCCGGCAACGCCTGGTATTCCCCCAGCGAGCAGTCGATCAATTTCTGCTCCTCTGGAGATGGATACCCCAATACGGCGTGGTCATCGGTAATTCACCACGAGTACGGTCATCGTCTGGTCAACGCGGCCGGTAGCGGCCAGGATCAGTATGGAGAGGGCATGAGTGACTGTATGTCGGTGATTCTGTTGGACTCACCTTTGCTCGGCTTAGGATTCTTTGGTAATTGCTCCCAGTCGTTGCGCAACGCCGACAACGACTACCAGTATCCATGCACGGGGTCAGGCCATGACTGTGGGCAGCTACTCTCAGGCTGTGTTTGGGACACCCGCAATGAGCTGGCAATCACAAATCCGGATACATACATTGATATTCTATCCTACTTGGTCGTTAACAGTATTTTACTGCATACAGGAGATCAGATTACGCCGCAGATCACGATTGATTTCCTGACTCTCGATGATGACGATGCCAACCTTGACAATGGTACTCCCCACTTCTGGGAAATCTGCGCTGGATTCAGTGCTCATAATATGGGCTGCCCGGAGTTGTCTCCGATCTGGTTCGAATACCCGGACGGGAAGCCCGAATCAGTAGTACCGGGCATGCCGACCGACTTCACGGTTATCGTTAATGCCAGCAGCAACGACCCTGTCCCAGGAAGTGGTCAGTTCTTCTACTCGATTGATGGTAGCGGATTCACTACCGGGGCAATGACCGAGACTGCTCCCAACGAATACGACTGCACCTTGCCGGCAGTTAACTGCGACCAGTCTTTAGATTGGTATGTCAGTGCTATGGCCGATGGATTTGGTACTTTCACCGATCCTGGTGGTGCACCCGGCTTTTCTTATGACGTGTTGATCGTCACCAGCGTAGACACGGCCTTCATCGATGACTTTGAGAGTGACCAGGGTTGGACAATTTCAGGCGGCTCGTGGGCACGAGGCACACCGACCGGTGGCGGCGGCGAATACGGTGGTCCGGATCCGTCTAGCGGTCATGACGGTAGCGCCAATGTCTTCGGCTACAACCTCAGCGGTGATTACGAGAACAATATGTCGGAAAGACATCTTACCAGTCCAGCCATCGACTGCTCCGGTATGAACGGTACGATTCTTGAGTTCTGGCGCTGGCTTGGCGTCGAGCAACCGATCTATGACCACGCCTATGTCCGTATCAGCACCAATGGCTCAAATTGGACTACTCTATGGGAGAACACCGGCGATGTATCAGACGCTTCCTGGTCGGAACAAAGTTTTGACATCTCTGCCATTGCCGATGGTGAATCCACAGTATATATCCGTTTCACGATGGGCACTACCGACGGTGGCTGGCGTTATTGCGGATGGAACATCGACGATCTGATTATCTATAGCTTCCAATGTGACGAAGGGTCGGATGCTGACAGTGATGGTATCGAAAATGGCTTAGACAATTGTCCCTATACTTATAATCCGGATCAAGCCGATGGCGACAGTGACGGCGTAGGTGATGCATGTGATAACTGCCCGACCACACCTAATGCCGATCAAGCCGATGGTGACAGTGACGGCATTGGCGACGTCTGCGACAACTGCCCGACTACTCCAATTGCCGATCAAGCCGATGGTGACAGTGACGGCGTAGGCGATGTTTGCGACAACTGCCTAACCACACCTAATGCCGATCAAGCCGATAGTGACAGTGACAGCATAGGTGATGTTTGCGACAATTGCCCGACCACACCTAATGCTGATCAAGCCGATGGCGACAGTGACGGCATAGGCAATGTTTGCGACAATTGCCCGACCACACCTAATGCTGATCAAGCCGATGGCGACAGTGACGGCATAGGCGATGTTTGCGACAACTGCCCGACCACTCCTAATACCGATCAGGCCGATGGTGATACGGACGGCATTGGCGATGTTTGCGACGTCTGCCCAACCGATCCCGACAATGATGTCGATTCCGATGGCATCTGCGGTAACTTAGACAATTGTCCCACCATATCGAATCCCGACCAGGAAGATGCCAACAGTGACGGTGTGGGCGACGCATGTTGCTGCCTTAATCGAGGCAATGTTGATGGCATCAACGGTGACGGCGAACCGGTCGACATAGCCGATCTGACCTACCTTGTGGCCTATCTATTCAGTGGCGGATTGCTTCCACCCTGCCTGGAGGAGGGCAATGTCGACGGAATACAAATTCCTCCGGGAGGCCCGATTGATATTGCGGACTTGACATATCTTGTTGCATTCCTCTTTACTGGTGGCCAAACCCCTCCGGACTGTCCCTATTAATCCTGTTTTATATCCTTTGAGAATAAACTATATTTCGGCCACTCGATCTTATGATCGGGTGGCCGTTTCATTCATGCAAATTCACACTTACGAGCAGTTCGCGTCTGCCCACTCCTTGACAGAATACAACTTACAGGCTATATTTTATGAGTACTATCGATTACGCTCTACTCAGCTTAGCTAGTTTAACTTGTTCGGCACTCGATGGACAGGGAGGATGAATTCATGAAATCACAAACTCTCAGATTGTACACAATTATCTTGATGCTCTTAATAGGAGTGACTTCGTATGGGGCCAGCCGAATTGTCATTGAACCCGTAACTGGGATGTATAACGATTCAACAGTGCTGGCAGGCTGCTCTGTCAAGTTCCTGGCCCGGCTGACAAACACTGGCGGCAATACAATCACCGCCCTCACGAACGGTTTCCGGATATATACTCATGATTATGGTTCCTACACTAATGGCTTTACGCCTGTAAAAAGCGACCTGTTGAATGTCGGCATAGAGACTATGCTTGATGGTGGATTCTTCATTAACCATTTCAGTGTGAATGGCAT
This sequence comes from Candidatus Zixiibacteriota bacterium, assembly GCA_019038695.1. Classification (NCBI taxonomy): domain Bacteria; kingdom Pseudomonadati; phylum Candidatus Zixiibacteriota; species Candidatus Zixiibacteriota bacterium. The sequence continues at coordinate 10,127 of JAHOYZ010000032.1, read as the reverse complement.
CGGAGCGGATACGATTGGCTTCGGTGGCTTCAAGCTGTTTGGGACTGGCATTCCAGATGGTTTTGATAACTGGATGTACTGGATAGAGACAACCCCGCTCAATCATGGGGATGTGCTATGCATCGACTCTTCATGGTATCCCCCCGGTGGTGCCTGGAGTTGGTCCACGACTCCTGGGGGCCTTGTCATACCCGAGTGGTCCGGTCCTTACTGCTATGATGTATTCCTTTGTCCATGCGGTAGAGTAAACCTGTCTTATACTCCTTCGAGCATGTCTTTCGGCAGTTGTTCTACAGCCGAGTTCTTCATCAGCGGCGGGAATATTGACATACCGGAATACCCGGTACACTTCAGCGTCATCTACGGCCCCGGCATAATGATCCAGCTTGACGATACAAGTGCGATCTGGACTTATCAGCCGACTGCCGCCGACATTGGCAATCCGCAGACTGTGAAGGTCGAGGGTTACAGTGAAGGTTCTTGCACGAGCACGTTGATTACGGTGAACTTCTACGCCGAACCCTTAGACCTGGTTTCCGGCTGTAATGACACGGTACAGATTGATGCCGGAGAACTTGTCACACACCGGCTCACCGCCTGTGCGGTGGCAAACTTCTATATTGCCGACATCAACCCAACTCCGAATGGTAGCCTTGACATGAATTATTCGTCGGGCCTCATCACATTCAGCTCAGCCCCTGACGATCGCGGCATGTTCGTTGTTGAGGGTTGTGCCACTGATAACACCGACACCGTCTGCTGCCCGGTCGTGTTCTTCGTATCATCCGACGTATGTCTCAATCGAGGTAATGTTGATGGTATCATCGGTGACGGCGGACCGGTCGACATAGCCGATCTGACCTACCTCGTAGCTTATTTATTCAATGGAGGATCGCCGCCACCCTGTCAGGACGAGGGCAACGTTGATGCAGTGGCTGGCTCTGGAGGACCGATTAATATTGCGGACCTGACCTATCTGGTTGCCTATTTATTCACCAGTGGTCCACCACCGCCACCGTGTCCGAACTAGTGTGATCTACCTCCCGTCCGGGGATACACAATTCCGACCGCCCGGGTTTATGACCAGTTTGGCATCCGCACCTTAAAACTTGACGTCTGCGTGAAACGCGGCTAACGTTTGGGTAGATAATTGAGACGGAAATAATCGTCCGGTAGTCCTGTGACATCCACCACTGATTCGTTGTTTGCCGGCCAAGGGGAGTGAGTCAATGGATTTTCTAGAAAGATTCCCTTCATACGATCTTGTTGCCAAAAGTGCCATCCGAGCGGCTGCCCGTTTCCCCATGACATTGGTTAGTGCCTTTGTTGGATGTGTGGCGACCATCGTCCTCATCGAACAGGGCAACAATGCGACGGGCGATACATTCGTCAAGCTGATGATCGTTGCCAGCATGGGCTTACCCCTGTTTACCGCCCTGACCACCTTTGCGGAAAAACAACGCCTACGCCTCGCATCCAGATTCCTGATCGAGGGGCTGGCAGTTGTGCTGCTCACTGTTTACTACTTCTCTATGCCCGAATTTATGCGCGACGATGAGGTGCATCTGATTCGCGCCGTGTTGTTGAATATAGGCTTTCATTTCCTGGTGGCCTTCGCGCCGTTTTTGGGCAGGCAACAGGTTCAGGGATTCTGGCAATACAACAAGACATTGTTCTTGCGAGTCCTCACCTCAGCCCTGTACTCCGGTGTTTTGTACGTGGGCCTTGCAATAGCCCTGGCCGCAGCCGATCACCTGTTTGGTGCTGACGTCAAGCCGGACCGCTACGGGGAACTCATGATAATCATTGCGGCCATCTTCAACACCTGGTTCTTCCTGACCGGAATTCCGGAGGACCTGGACGCTCTGAATCATAGAGAGGACTACCCGAAAGGCATCAAGGTCTTCACACAGTTTATTCTGCTACCACTGGTGGCTCTATATTTTCTGATTTTGATATCCTACGAAGCGAAAATCATCATCACCTGGAACTGGCCTCGGGGCTGGGTGTCGCAGTTGGTGCTATGGTACTCGGTCGTGGGAATGCTCTCGCTATTGCTGCTGCACCCCCTAAAGGAAAAGGTTGGCAACAAGTGGATGCGGTCCTTCTCAAAGTGGTTCTTCCGGGGCTTGATTCCTCTGGTGGTGATGCTCTTCCTGGCCATTACCGTGAGAATACAGGACTACGGCATCACGGAAAACCGGTATTTTGTCCTGGGCATGGCGATCGGCTTAACTGTAGTGGTGCTCTATTTCGTGTTCAGAAAAGCCGGGGATATCAGGATAGTCCCGATCGTTCTCTGTCTCATGTCGTTGCTGTCGACGTACGGGCCATGGAGCGCTTTTTCGGTCTCGAAGGCCAGCCAGCAAGGACGGCTCGAAACCTACCTGACACAGAATGGAATGCTGATTAACGGAACGTTACAGGCGGCTCCGGATGAAATAAGCACCGAAGATGCGCGAGAGATGAGTAGTATTGTGAAGTACTTGAATGACTGGCATGGCGTGCGATCATTCTCCGCTTGGCTTTCAGATAGCGTCGTGGCCGATCTGGATTCCGCTAACGTCACTGGCGGCACCAAGGCTATCACTCTTGAGCTCGGTTTCGAGTACGTTTCGCCATACCGGCATGTGCCGGACTCGGGCAGATTCCGTTTCTATAGCCAGAACAGAAGCGTGATAGATATTACCGGTTACGACCACCTGCTTCAACTTCTTCGACGCGGACTTGATGATTGGGCCGAGCTGGGTGTAGTTGCCGGTGACTCTTGTTTTTGGCTGATTGAGGATAGCACATCGGTTGTCAAGGTTCGTTTTGGAAGTCAGCCTGACTACTATTCATACGTCCAACTGGACCTGCACGAGCCAATCACAAAGCTGATCGATTCCCTTGGTCACGGAAGTGTCCCTATTGATGAGTTGGCTTTTGATTTCTCGGAAGGCGAATGGGCTGTTCGGATCGTTTTCACTGCTTTGTCCGGCGATGTACGCGACGATGGAGTGGGTGTAACCCGGGCTGACGGGTATCTGCTTGTTCGGGATCGCGAAGAGGACAAGTAGGCACCTGCTATCCCTAATCACAGCAACCTCTCCTCCTCCGTGCTCTTAACAACAGTTCTGCGAATAGAAAAAGGCGCGGCATTGCTACCGCGCCTTTTTCATAATAAGACCTAGTGAGTTTTATTCTCCAGTGGATGCATTCTTCACATATGTGTCAAGCCAGTCAGCCATCTCATACAGGACATGCATGACCGATTCCCGCGCCCGGTAGCCGTGACTTTCGTGCGGCAGCATCACCAACCGTGCGGTCGCACCTTGACCCTTGAGAGCGGCATAGAATCGTTTGCTCTGAAGCGGGTACGTTCCGCTGTTATTGTCGGCCTCACCGTGTATGAGCAGAATTGGTTCGTTCACTTTATCGGCATGCATGAATGGCGACATGGCAAAGTATACTTCGGGTGATTCCCAGAATGTCCGTTCTTCGGACTGAAATCCAAACGGTGTCAGGCTTCGGTTGTAAGCTCCGCTACGGGCGATACCAAGTTTGAACAGGTCTGAATGCGCCAATAGATTGGCTGCCATAAACGCTCCGTATGAATGCCCACCAATAGCCAACCGTTCGGGATCACCTACACCGCGCCGAACAACTTCGTCGACAGCCGCTTGAGCGCTGGCCACCAGTTGATCGATATAAGTATCGTTGGGTTCTTCGTCCCCTTCACCGACGATGGGCATTGTGGGATCATCAAGAACAGCATAGCCGTGTGCCAGGAATAGAAGCGGCGAGTACCAGCCCATACGTATGAACCGATACGGCGAGTCCGTCACTTGCCCGGCGGCATCAGCGCTCTTGTATTCCTGCGGATAAGCCCACATCAACATCGGAAGTGGACCATCCTCGACCTTGTACCCGTCCGGCAAATACAGCGTCGCTGTCAATTGTACTCCGTCGGTACGTTCGTAGCGAATCATTTCCTTCTGTACATCTTTCAACTGCGGCGTGGGGTGCGGGAAAGACGTAATCTGTCGCAGACCGTCCTTTTTGAGGTCACGCATGAAGTAGTTCGGCGGCTCGGTCACCGACTCCCGACGAGTCAGAAGGAGACGCTTCTTGGGGTCAATCAACCGCACGGGGCGTTCATAGTAGGGTTCCTGGGAATGGAACAGCCGTTTGTGCTCAAGTGATTTCAGATCAAATTCATCGAGGAATGGACGATCTCCTTCGGGAGAAGCCCCGTCACCTCTCATGAACAGTGTTTTGCCTTTGTCAGGCGTAAGCAGGACATAAGTACCTCTGTCGGTGCGACGCATTAGCGGCGTACCTGGATCGCCATAGCGATCTTCCCAGGACCTGTCGACCAATAGCCGCGGTTCCTTTTTCGAGGAGCCGGGGTATACGTGCCAGGCTTGAATCTGTCGTGTCTTCCACCACCACCCGGAGACAATAGCCAGGTTCTTATTGCACCATGACACGTCTTCAAATCTGATACTAAGCGTAATCAACTCTATTGGCTCGCCATCAAACGGAGCCTTCAGCATCGACACCCGATCACGTTCCTCGGCCTCAACGCCGGCATCGCCGCCATCAAGAGCTTCCGTCCAATAGAGTGAGGCATCGACATCGGCGCGCCATCCGATTGACCGGCGTCCGGTACGGGTCGATCCAAACGGTACGGGGATATTATCTGCCAGAGGCAGATCGGCAACTTCGTAAATAACTTCACCGTTAAGATTCCAGACTTCCGTTCGGACGGGAAAACGATAGAACGGCACAGTATATGAATATGGACGATGAAGAGTCTCTACCAACAGATACTTAGCATCCGGCGACGGCACAACATCGCCTATGACACCAGGATTTCCCAGAGAGGTGATCTCTTCTTCGAGCGTCACCTTCACCACCTGACTGGTGGCATAGTAATCAAACACTGCCTCGTCATAGGCATTAGTGAGCAAATCCTGATATGTACGAGCCGGGGCTTTGCGACCCAGATTCTCCTGGATTACCGGACCGACAGGAACCATCGGTTCGTTAAGGGCTTCACCTCGGTCGGAAGGAATTGTGCGGGCTACTATCGTCATGTTGTCCGAAAGCCACTCAAACGGACTGCCATAGGCATCATTGAGATAAAAATCACCAAGCCTCGACGCCGTGCCTACTTCAATATCAGCCACCCAAAGCTCAATTCCGTCAGAAGTGGTTTGCGAAAAAGCAATGAGTCGCCCATTGGGGGACCAGTCAACGTTGGTCAGGTGCGCATTCTCTGGCAGGCCGGAGAGGCTGCGCTCAGAACCATCTGACATGTCCTTGATGATGATTTCATTGTAGTACCAACCGCGACTCGGGCCATTAGTGCGGGGGTTGATCCGCAGCCCGGCCAGACGCAGCTCCGGTTGCGAGACGGTTTCGATCGTTGGCAACCCCGGGTATTTTAGCAGTAACATCCAGTCACTATTAGGACTAAACGAAGACCGAGGCGTAAACGGTGCATCAATAACGTTCGCTATCGACTGCGGAGGCATCATGTACTTCTGCTCCGGTTCCTGGGCAACGCCGCTTAGGGCCATCACTAACAACAATATCGATACGACTGTCAGCAAACGGCCAATTGGAAGATTTGAGGGATTACTCATTGAGATACTCTCCTTATGCAACCACTGATTATTGTTCGTTTGGAACGATATAAAACAAACATCTACGTAGCAAGCAGTTTGGTTGGAACGTAACATTGACGACCCAGTTCAAACCTCCCTCTCTTTCGATAGAAGGGAACAACCTCTAATCGTGTACAGTAAATCTACAATCTCAAACCTGTGTTGTTATTGCGCATAAGCATATAAATGTTGTAACTCGTTGTAATATCATGTTATGGCAGACGCCGAGCATTTCAGGTCAACAGAAGATTCATCTCGTCAACGCCGATAAGAGAGTCAAGATTTTGATTGTTGGGAGGACTCTATGTTGACGCAACCGTTGCTGATTGTACATATTGAAGACAATGACAGCCACGCTCAATTAGTATCGGATGTGGCCACCCAAGCAACCATGCCCTGCCGGGTGATACGTTTTGTTGATGCCGAATCCGGACTTGACTACCTGCAAGGGGACCTTCAGTCCTTCCACCGTGATCAGCATCCATATCCGAACTTGATTCTGTTGGAGCTTGATTTACCAGGCATGAGTGGTCTGACTTTTCTCCGTCATGTCCGTGCCCATGAGAGAACAAAGGGAATCCCGATTGTCGTCCTGACCAAATCCGCCAATGAGCATGAAATCACGGCCGCCTATCGTTATGGCGCCAACAGCTATGTTGTTAAACCAGCCGACCGGGACGATTTTCTTATAAAGCTCACAGAACTGAGTATGTACTGGCACATGACTTCGGAAATTCCCCACCCGGCTCAATCGGCGGTTGTCGTTTAGACGTATACTTCGGAATATTCATTCGCCGGTGACTTCAGGTGGGACACCCGGCGAAAGCTATTTATCCAACAGCTTCTTGACTTCTTCGAGAAACTCAGCGGTATCCTGGAACTTGCGATAGACCGATGCAAACCGTACATAGGCAATGTCATCCACCTGTCGCAGGCGAGCCATGACCATCTCACCGACATCCTGGCTGCTGACCTCGTTGCGGCCAAGCTTGCTGACCTCCGCCTCGATTTCGTCCACCATCGACTTGATCTCTTCGCGCGAGACAGGGAGTTTGTTGCAGGCCAGTTTGATACCCTGTTCGATCTTACTGCGATCGAACGGTTCACGCCGACCATCGGATTTTAGCAGTGTCACCTGGCGGTGTTCGACATATTCGTAGGTGGTAAATCGATGTTTGCATTCAAGACATTCACGCCGCCGTCGAACGGCGCTGCCGTCTTGTGAAGGCCGACTATCGACGACCTTATCTTCCTCATGTCCACACTGCGGGCATTTCATATTGTTAGACTGGTGTTAAATTCATACTAAAGGAAAAGCGCCTATGGCGCCATCTCCATCTTGATCCAGGCGAGGTAGTCGGAGTGGCCTTCGGATAGTGGCACCGCAATTATCTCCGGCAGATCATAAGGATGATTATCCACCACCCAGGCACGAAGTGCCTCAAATTTATCGCTAGTCGTCTTGACAAAAAGTAATGCCTCTTCGTCATACTCGACCTTATCGTCCCATCGGTAATAAGATTCGATCCGGGGAATGATATTGACACAGGCGGCGAGGCGGTTCTCGACAAGCCCCCGCGCAATCCGCTTCACCTCGTCACGAGGTAAAGAGATAAACACAACGCGAATATCCTCAATCATTTCCTCACCTCCCGTCCGAGCCTTTTTTCAACTGCGGCTATTTTACCCGTTAGTCGGCCACGAGCATTTTTACGGTCGTCGATAGTAATGCTGATATAGATACGTTCGTGTCCGCGACGGCGCAGCACCTTCCGCGCCTTGTTGAGCACTTCCATCACGCGTGTCCATTCCCCTTCGATAATCGTAGACATAGCTGTCAGTTTGTATGACAGTCCACTGCGGTCGATGATGTCTATCACTTTGGAGACGTCCTCCGAAACCGACGCTTTCCCCTTACTGGTCGGAAACATGGTTACTTGAAAGAGCACAACTCCTCCTTTCAATCGACATCATAATTCAACGGAAACTTCGCACATAAAGCTGCAACATCCAAGGCAATCTCAGCCAAGATTTCATCTTTGAGCCGTCTTCTGATTCCGCGATCAATATACTCGGCAATAATTTTCATCTCTTCCGGACCCATTCCGCGGGTAGTAACAGCCGGGGTGCCAATGCGGATACCGGAAGTCACAAACGGCTTCTCCGGGTCAAACGGGACAGTGTTCTTATTGACCGTGATGCCGGCTTTGTCGAGTGCCTTCTCCACTTTCTTGCCGGTCACCTTGGGTACATCGACAAACGACAACAACATCAAATGCGTATCGGTCCCGCCAGCCACAAGTTTGTGTCCATTTTCGGCCAGCGCGTATGCCAGGGTCGATGCGTTATCAATGACACGTTTCTGATATGCCTTGAACTCGTTGGTCATGGCTTCCTTGAATGCCACTGCTTTACCAGCAATGATGTGCATCAATGGACCACCCTGAATACCGGGCATGACGGTTCGATCAAGATCGGCGGCATATTGTTCCTTGCACATCACTACTCCACCGCGCGGACCACGCAAGGTCTTGTGCGTGGTGGAGGTAACAAAATCGGCCAGACCAATCGGCGAAGGATGATACCCGGCGGCGATCAGACCGGCAATGTGGGCGATGTCAACCATCATGATTGCCCCACAGGCATCACAGGCTTCGCGGATCTTCTCAAAATCAAGAGCGCGGGGGTACGCAGAAGCACCCGCCACGATCATCTTTGGCTGTACTTTTTCGGCTGTCTTGATAAGTTCGTCGTAGTCGATAACTTCCGTATCGCGATCAACCTGGTAGCCGTGGAATTCATAGAGTTTCCCTGAGAAATTGATCGGGTGTCCGTGCGTCAAATGCCCACCACAGGAGAGGTCCAATCCCATTACTTTGTCACCCGGATTGAGCATAGTAAAATAGACCGCCATGTTGGCTTGCGAACCGGAGTGCGGCTGGACATTGGCGTGTTCGGCTCCAAAGAGTTCTTTAAGGCGATCACGCGCCAGGTCCTCGGCAACATCGACAAACTCACAACCGCCATAGTAGCGTTTACCTGGATAACCTTCGGCGTATTTGTTTGTCATAACTCCACCACAGGCTTCCATCACCGCCCGCGAAGTGAAATTCTCCGAGGCAATCAGTTCGAGCTTGTCAAACTGACGATTGGTTTCGCCGACGATGGCTTCGTATATCTGCGGATCGGTTTCTTTGAGATATGACATACTAAATGTCTCCATCCAGAGTGTTCTTCACCAATTGGAGATAAGGTAGCCAAAACGGTCGCTCGGGTCAACCGGGGATGAGGAGTATGGACAGTTGTGTATATGGTCAGGTTGGCAAGCAACCTACTGCTGATTCTTCTTTGCCCTGACTTTGGCGAAATACTCGGGATCAACATAGGTCTCAGAATACCCACAATTGACACACACGAATGTCCTGCATTTGGCGGACATAAACAGAGACTTATGCACATCTGACTTGTAGTACACTTTACCGGCACTCAGAATCCAGCCCCTGTCAATGTCCTCACTCTGACATTTCACACATTTGCTCATAGTCATAGTATTCCTCCTTGCTTCACTCAATATACTCCGTGGGTGGGCAGGATATTCAGAGAGAACACAGGCATCACCTGCTTTTTTCCAGAGGTGAAGTAAGGTCTTCTCAGGTTGTTGTCGGGTTTCGCGGTCGCCAGAAACTCTCTGGGAACCCGACCTTTACAGGGACTACAGGAACTGGTAGACTTGGTCAACAGGGGGCGATACCCCCTACTCCCTGATATCCAGCTTAATGCCACGTTTCTTCAGTTGCTGGATAAAGGTCGTCGGGTTGACCACAATCTCCTGGGGTTTGCAACCGCGAGCAGTAATCTCCCCCGCCGCCGCCATCCAGGCAACGATCGCCGCCGGGAACGAAGTCATCCGCATCATTGATGTCAGTCCGGTCTTGTTGTCCTGGCGATCAATGACTTCATAGACTATTGTGCTGGTAGTACCATCCTTCTCACCTTCAAACACCAGACGGACAAGACTCATATCCGGCTCGCCGAAATTGAGGTTACGGTCAAGTACCGCTTTAAGAACCGAACGCGGTTCGACCTCAATACCGTCTACGTTCACTTTCTTGTGCGAAGCCAATCCAATCGCCAGCATCGGTTTGAACAAAGCACAGTGGCCCGGATAGCGGATCGTCTTGTAATCAAGGAAATCGATTTTGCCCCCGTAAGTATCCGGAAGAGTCGATGTTCCGCCAGAAGTATAGAACGCCTCGAATTTCCCCAACCCGTCAAACTCGAGTAGTTCCACAGCGGTCATGGGATTGACTGTTTTCTTGACGCCGTCCTCAAGAATCACGCAAGGCTCCCAATATTCGTTGATAAGCCCCTCAGCCGAAAAAAGCATCTGGTAGTTCAGAGGCGGACGCGGAGACTGCGGCAAACCGCCCACACGGATATTGACTGACGCAACTTTGTCAAACCGTGCCACAC